>POCB01000051.1 GCA_002899805.1 Fervidicoccus sp. | reverse complement strand
ATGAGCCTACTTTCTCCATCCATTTCAGTCCTCATCTTTGAGTAAGTTAATGACTATTATACCATCACGCCTCTCGATGTTCCATCTATCGTTTTCGCCGAAGGCAGCTATAGCAATCCCTCTGAACATTCTGTAGAGGAATTCAGTACCTTCTTTGTTCACAAGCGAGAGATTTACAATGATCCTCATCTCTTCTCCATTCCCAGATTCAGGGAAAACATTAGTATCGCCTGCGAACAGAGTTGCTATCCTCTCTAGAACCTTATCAGGTTCACTGACCTTAGACCTAGCAGTAATTAGTTCCCACAGAACCTTCCCAATCTGCTCAGCTTCTTCTGGCGATACTTTAGGAGGTGAAAGATGAAAGCCCATTGATTTCAGCGTGTCAAAGATGATCAACTCTAGAACTATTTCATCGGGCTCCTTAACTCTCGCGCGATGCAATATTAGATAGCTCTCGATGGCTTTATTTGTGAGGTTATAGAGGCTCATGTTCTTCTTCTTTGCTAGCTCAAGCAACTCCTCTGCCAGTTCTTGGTCTGCTGCTATTATTTTTCTCGTGAATGGCAAATCTCCCATCACCTTCCATTTTGTTATTCGATTAGATAATATTTAAAACTTATATTAAAAAGTTATTAGAAACACTTGCAATAATTCTAACAGTACCAAAATTTTGCTAAAAATATTTATACTTAGGATTAGGTGAATGAATCGAGGTGGATTATGCTCATGGGAATTGCAACAGAGCTTCTGCTGAGAGATGTGGTTGTCGCCTCCATACTTTTGGTCTACAGCGCTTTCATAATATTCATATTGACAAAAAAACTTTATTCGTGGTTTCTTAGTAAAGGTTTGGAGGAAAAGAGGGCAGCATATTTCAACAGGAAGGTTGTTCATATAATGATCGGAGGTGTAGTATCCGCAATTATTCCATTTGCATTCAATTATCCCATACTCCCTGCGATATCAGCCTGGGTCTTGGGATTCTATCTTCTATTCAGGAGAACCAAAGGATCTCTCATGTATTGGTTTCAGGTGAGAGAGAACGCTTACGAAGTTAACTTCGCTTTCGCATGGGGGGCTGCCGTTCTGATCTTATGGGAAGCACTAGGAGATCCCTTCATGGCAATGATCCCTCCAATGCTAGTCAGCTTTGGCGACGGAATAACTGGAATAGTCAGGAACCTCATTATAAGGAAGAGAGCGAAACATTGGATAGGGAACATCGCTATGGCGATGTTGATGGTGCCCATAGGTTATATTTATGGTGGGTTGGTCGGAGCAACTGCTTCACTCATCGCGTCTTTTGTAGAAAGATATGAAATCGGAATTATCGATGACAATATCTTGATTGTTCTTTCTTCAGTTCTCTTCATCATAGCTGCGAAAGTTCTATGAAGGATAATTGATAATAGCTATTCGAGAAGTGGCTCGAGAACAGGCTTCAATCTTTGGTAGATGAGTGAGGCTCTTTCCTTCCCAAGCAGAGCTCTCGCTATCTCCCTCAGGTCATCCGTTGTTATGATCTTCGTTTTAATGTATATCAAATAAGAGCCTCCAAGTAGCAACATCGCTGCTACCCAATGTAAGTGAATAAAGTATGAGAAGAGCCCAATGAGATAGGGGAAAGCCAACGTTAGAATCAATGTTTTCCTTTCTACGAATACTCCCTGTTTCCTCG
>POCB01000245.1 GCA_002899805.1 Fervidicoccus sp. | reverse complement strand
GTGGTACAAGGTCATTTCGGTTTTGTACAAATTGGTGAAAAAATGGAGATATAAGCCTCGTGCCGTTGAGTCGAAAGAGTCCCATGACAAACCTGCTGTAAATCTTAGTAGGTGACCGAGAGCTAAGTACCTCCACTCGATCATGATTGATAACAAAATGATTGAAGTGAAAAGTGCTGGGACAAGCGGAAACAGGGACCTCATTCAAGGTGAAGAAGATCTCGTCGCTGAAATGAAAAGTTTCATCATAATACGAGATACTTCATTCTTTCTTTTTCTTAATCACTTCATCGCTGACATATATCTCTTTACCTGTTATAAGAGCTAAGAATATTGCGTGGCTGGGAACAAATCTCCTTTCGAGAACAACGTTACCGCTTCTGAATACTACTTTCGCACTATATAACATCGATTTTTCGTCATACTCATCAATTATTACGGATTCTATGTCTTCCTTGAGCAAATTGATTATGTCCTCATGAGACCATATGAGATCGAAAATAGTAGCTCTCTCTCCATTCATGCTAGTCCTAAATGAATTGCCTTCAGAAACATATTGAGCTATTTCTAGAGGGACATTGTACAATTCAAGTTCTTCTCCGTTATCCAAGAATAGAACTATTGCGGGAATAAGGGGATCCTCAGAAGCCAGATAGCTCTCGATGTATTTAGTCCTGTAAAGTATTTTCCCCTTCTTCTCTTTCAACTCTCCCATTACCTAGCCCTCTTTCCGTTAAAGAAAGATTCTATGAAAAATCCAATGCAGATAGAGGTTAAATAACGTTCATGATGATTGGAATCGAAAAAGATCACCTTGAACTGAGTGCTATCCTCTCAATTTCTTCTTTCTTCGATATGGCATAGCTCTTGGGATCGTTATTTGCAACAGCTATTATCTCATCGGCCAGACACTCTTCAATTGGCTTCGGGTTGTTGAAAGCACAGTTTCTGGCTCCGTCGGTTATATGTCTCAAAGCTAAATCAACTCTTCTCTGTGGCGCAACATCAACAGCTACGTGATAAATTATACCACCGTACATTATTCTTGTTGTTTCCTCTCTTGGAGCAGCATTTTCAATTGCTCTGACTAAAATAGCAATAGGGTTCTGTTTAGTTCGTAGATAAATGATCTCGAAAGCATTTTTCACGATATTGTATGCTAAATGCTTCTTTCCCATATTTCTGCCATGCTTCATTAGGTTGTTCATTAGTCTCTCCACTATTGGGACACGCGACTTACCAAATCTGTCATGCTCGTGTCTTCCCCCTGTATGGGGAAGGAATACTGGTCTGAGGGAGATGTACTTTTTCAGACTGGGGTCTCTGATTTCAATGTTTTCGAAAGTCCACTTGCCGAATAGCTTTATTTCTCTCGAGTAAATCTTCTGCTCTTCCAAGCCCATTTCACCGGAATTGCTTAGACGTTCTGAAAATACTAGATGCAATCGGGATTTTAAATATTTGCGAAATAGCAAAAAACTGAACCTAATAAGAATACATGTTTAAGCTATTTTCTTTGACAAAGCAGACGACAAGCATTGCCCCTTCCAAGGGCGATGTTAGGTTCGAATATATTGTTTGAAAATCAAGTACAATGAAGTACGAGAAAGCCAACGAGGATGGGCGTGTAGAATGTGTTAAGTGTCTCCATACTGAGATCCTACATATCTCCGAGTCCCAAGGATCT
>POCB01000149.1 GCA_002899805.1 Fervidicoccus sp. | reverse complement strand
GGCAGGACGAATCTCATGAGCAGGGTCGGGTGTATTGCTCCGCCTGTGTCATACATGTTTTGGTAGACACCTACCTCAGATACTGTGTATGCTGATACAAATCTTACTGCTCCTGATGCTTGGAGGAACGAATATGTTTTATCAGCCCAATAGAAGTTAGTTGCTGACACACAGTCAAGGGGGTTGGTTAGATCATATGTTGAAAAGTCGAAAGCTCCTGTCCCTGTTCCCACTTTCATGAATAAACCACCTGACTGAGGATCTGTTCCTATTCTCGCTGTGAAAGTTGCTCCTGTTCGATCAACTAGGTTTTGGGTAGTATCTGTTAATGTCCCGAACAAGTAATAAATAAGATTACGCAGAAATGGTGGCTTAACAAGAATGTCATAGTAAACATTCTTGCCTGAAGGTATGCCTCCCAGATACACAACTCGTCCAAACATTGCATCAAATACTGTTCCTGATACAGGGTTAATACCTTGATAGAGACCTACTTCATATACTGTTCCTGCTGACACTCTACCGAATCTGATCCTATACTGATTAGCTTCAGCAATCACTGATGGACTAATTATTGCTCCCTCGATAGCAGTGCTTCTGGACGCTAAAGAGTATTGATCATACGCTTCAGGTGTTGTGCCGGTTCCGAATGTCACATATGCTGACCCAGAACCAGGATCATTATGTGTCCTTGCAGAAGTTACTGCTCCAGCTGTGCTAGCAATATTGGCAGCTACATCAGTGAGCATCCCATTTAACAACTGCCAAAAGTTCCATACTAGAACGTTTCTTTTCCCATTTACTCTACCCTCTATAGCTTTGTCAGCTCTGACTATAATCACTATATCTTTCTCATAGATCTCCCTGAGTGTTCTCCTTGGAAAAATTATTTTCTCCGTCTTTTCCAGCTCCCAGTAATCGTTGTAAGGATAAATCACTCTATATGTCATGCGTAGCTCACCGAGTCTCCAATATTTGTTGATTGATTACCAGCATCATAGGTTGGATCCTGATAAGAGATATATTCAGAAACATTAGGACTCTGATTACCTACATAATAGCTGGGGTCCTCATATATTATATACTCAACTATCTGAGGAGAAGCATTTTCCACCACAAACGATGGACTCTCATAAACAATGTCTTCATCTATTTTTGGTTTTCCAAATGCTTTTCTTATTCTTTGAGACAATCAAGATCACCTCAATTAAATATATGTTGACTCATCACTAATATTTGTTGCTTGATTACCTAAGTCAGCAGTGACACTCCCAAAGGTAAACGAGTCTCCAATATTTGTTGATTGATTACCTGCGTTATAGGTTGGATCCTCAAATGTGAATGAGTCTCTTATGTTTATAGCTATGTTGCCTCCACTGAATTGCGGATCCTCGAATGCGAATGAGTCGCTTAAGTATTGCTTAGCGTCTATCTCTACGTCTCTGTGGAGATCAATATAGACATAGCCTGGTGCGGTGATCATTGCTATCATCAAATTAATCAATGCGTCTAGCTGAGACTTGTAGAAGATCTCTATGTTATAGAGTATGTCCCTAGCCTTCTTCAAGGCATCAACCAGGTAGTTGTGGTGCTCAGGCATAATAACGTCCCCTGCCTTGACATACGGGATCTTTGAGAGTATAGCGTCTAATTCATCAACAAGTGGGTCTCCACCTATCCTGGATCTAAAGATCTGCGA
>POCB01000082.1 GCA_002899805.1 Fervidicoccus sp. | reverse complement strand
ATAATGGAAGCTGGGAGGAGAGCTCCAACAGATGGCTCTCTCCAGCTATGGAGCACAATCAGGATAACCGACGATGGGCTCAGGGAGAAAATAGCTCAGCTGGTGGGGCAGGACAGCATAGCAGAAGCCTCGGAGTTCTTCGTCTTCCTAGCAGATCTCTACAGACCCAAGAAGTTCCTGGAGAGCAGGGGTATGAAGATGGGAAATGTGGAGGAGATCCTCCTCCTGTTCGCAGGAATAGATGCTGCTCTCGCAGCTGAGAACATGGTCATCGCAGCGACAGCTCTCGGCTACGGGACATGCATCATTGGGAGGATCCAGGATGCTGCGGAAGAGATAGCAGATATCTTGGAGCTGCCCGAGAAGACCTTCCCCCTCTTCGGTCTCACGATCGGATATCCAGACGAGTTTCCCAGTCTGAGACCGAGGCTGAGCCTAGGAATGCTCTTCCACGAAAATCGCTACAGAGAATACAGCGATGAGGAGATCTCCGAGGGAATCAAGGCGATGAGCGCCCTGGGGAAGGACTGGATGGAAATAATGGACTTCTACCTTGGAGAGAATGGGAGCTTTGTGAGGAGAAATGAGGTCTTCAAATGGATGCTGAAGGAAAAAATACTTGAAAGCTAGGTCAATACGAGCTCCAAGCTTTCGCTCTCCTCAGCTAATCTTATCTCCCTCGCGATCCTTCTTCCCATGCTCATCTCCTCATCGAAATAGAACCACGCGTAGGGACTTCCACCGATGTACAAGTTGGTCCCCGCTACAATTCTACCAGAAAACTCAAAAGCAATGATTTCCAAATCATCCCTTATTATGGCCTCTATGCTGAAGGGACCAATTATGCCAGGCTCAGCTTCAATTTTCGAGACCCTCACAAACCTCTCTCCATAATCTGAGACTTTGGGGAGCAAGCTTTCCCTCAGGACCATTGGCAAGTTCCCTACAACTACGAACGAGGGCTCAACTCGTTGCTCCATCCTCAACTCCTAAGGAAACATCTTGAGTCGATCGATATTGCTCTCATATCTTATATCTGCTCCAAGTGTCTCGACCCTATTCTTGATTGGACTATGAAAGTAATGAAAGTAGGCGGGCGTTCCCACGATATATTCTTGGATTATCGCGCTCCTCTCATCATCTATCATCCCACTTCTCTTCAAACCGCTCAACTTTTCCTCTACATCTCTTCTCGATGTTGCCATGAAGTAGCCCTTTCCACCTTTGGCTCCCGGCAATTTCACAATCACGGGCCTCTCTATTTCATCTTCGAGCGAATATTCTCTCGGAACAGGAATACCCGCTCTGGATAAGAGGGACATCTTTCTGTATTGGTCAGCCTCGATTCTGAACATACTCCTCGTTCCGAAATAGGGGATATTGAAGGATTCAGCACATTCAATTCCAACATATTCAACTGAGCTTCCATGCGGCACGAAAACAGTGTTCAAGCTCTTCAGCTCTCCCTCCATCTTCTCAGTGCAAATCTCTTTCCAGCTGTCCACGACGATCAAGTGGTCAATGAGGTTTTCAAAATTTCTGTAAAAAGACTCCCTTCCACGGAGTGCAATGAGCGCAGTCCTGAACCCTTCCTCTTTTGCTCCATGGACTATTTGTAGAGATGAGTGGGTCGCCAGAGTGTACCACGGACTCAGATGTTTACAGTAACCCTGCAAAGATGAGAAGAACCTAGATGATCAT
>POCB01000309.1 GCA_002899805.1 Fervidicoccus sp. | reverse complement strand
TTAAGGTCGCAATCCCCTCTTAATCTGGGGTCCTATTCCTACCTCTCTCGTAAGAGACGGTATCGTCTCTATATTAGTGAGTCGCAATCCCCTCTTAATCTGGGGTCCTATTCCTACATTTATACTATTATCTATCAAATGGAGAATATTTTGTCGCAATCCCCTCTTAATCTGGGGTTCTATTCCTACTTCTTTGCACAGATGGGGTCATAACACGGGTCTTGGTCGCAATCCCCTCTTAATCTGGGGTCCTATTCCTACGCGCTGGAGCAAGATCCTGCTGCTCTGTCTGCAGTCGCAATCCCCTCTTAATCTGGGGTCCTATTCCTACGATAGGGTAATCGATGGAATTGATTATTGTTGAAGTCGCAATCCCCTCTTAATCTGGGGTCCTATTCCTACCTCGAAGTTATGGCCAGTTATTTTTTTCACTTAAGAAGTCGCAATCCCCTCTTAATCTGGGGTCCTATTCCTACCGAAAGCGGATTAGTCTATGGAGCATAAGTTCCATGTCGCAATCCCCTCTTAATCTGGGGTCCTATTCCTACTTTTATCGGATGGAGAATATTTTTTGATTGACTGTCGCAATCCCCTCTTAATCTGGGGTCCTATTCCTACAAAAGAGATTAATCAAATCGACTTATGAGTGGTTGTCGCAATCCCCTCTTAATCTGGGGTCCTATTCCTACCTCCATAGACCAGGCCATTTTCGCTTATGAAGGTCGCAATCCCCTCTTAATCTGGGGTCCTATTCCTACTTTGAAAAAGAGGGGGTTTTTAACGCCGAGATTTTGTCGCAATCCCCTCTTAATCTGGGGTCCTATTCCTACATAATAATGTATATGTATATGATATAAATTCTTTAGTCGCAATCCCCTCTTAATCTGGGGTCCTATTCCTACTCGAGAGACTTTAGAGAAATGTAGGTTTCAAATTAGTCGCAATCCCCTCTTAATCTGGGGTCCTATTCCTACTTTTCTTTCTGATGGGGAATATTTCTTATTTGAGTCGCAATCCCCTCTTAATCTGGGGTCCTATTCCTACCCACCTCGGTCCTGGGTATTGCTTTGAAGGATAGTGGTCGCAATCCCCTCTTAATCTGGGGTCCTATTCCTACATATGCTTAATTCAGAATATAGTCCATAGGTCAAGTCGCAATCCCCTCTTAATCTGGGGTCCTATTCCTACTTGAATATGATAAGGGATATATGGAGAAATTTAAATTGTCGCAATCCCCTCTTAATCTGGGGTCCTATTCCTACAGAAAAGCTATCAACCATGGCTCATAAATTGAGTCGCAATCCCCTCTTAATCTGGGGTCCTATTCCTACCTTAGTGGAATTGATTTCTATTGATAAAAAGTCGCAATCCCCTCTTAATCTGGGGTCCTATTCCTACTACGCCATAAGAAAAGAAAGGCCGCCAGAAAAGAGTCGCAATCCCCTCTTAATCTGGGGTCCTATTCCTACTTTATATCCTATAATAGGATATATAAATCGAGAAGATGTGTCGCAATCCCCTCTTAATCTGGGGTCCTATTCCTACTATGAGAGAGAATTATTATCTCTCTCTAATAAGAAGAGGTCGCAATCCCCTCTTAATCTGGGGTCCTATTCCTACTCAAAGAGGCAAAGGAAATGTATTCGCCAGAAAGTCGGTCGCAATCCCCTCTTAATCTGGGGTCCTATTCCTACCGCGAAGCCT
>POCB01000237.1 GCA_002899805.1 Fervidicoccus sp. | reverse complement strand
AAACAACTAGTGGCCTAAGCCTCACATCAGTACCTACCCTAACAAAATCACTCCAAGGAGAATCAACAACCTCGTAGATATTGGTTGATGGATAATCAATCTTCTCCAGCGAAGCAACCCTAGGAATAATCATTGGCTTAAGCGGGATAGAAACAATTTCTCTATCATATCTCTCCAATGGAGTAGCGATCTCCTCATAAACACTCATCGGGAGATAATCCGTTCTCTCAGCAGTAACTATCCTAGGAATAACCAGTGGCTTAAGTGGGACATCAACACCTAGTCTAGTGAAATCTTGTTGCGGAGAATCAACAATATCATAGATACTGGTTGGTGAATAATTCGTTCTCTCAAGCGTAATGATCCTCGGAACGATCAATGGTCTAAGCGGGACATCGACTCCTAGTCTGGTGAAATCACTCCACGGAGACTCAACAACCTCGTAAACACTGGTTGGTGAATAACCGATCTTCTCAACACTAGCTATCCTTGGAATAACCAGTGGCTTAAGAGGAATATCAACTCTTAGTCTAGTAAAATCAGGCCGTGAAGAATCAAGTAAATCATATACACTTGTTGAGGCATAATCAATTTTCTCAGCAGTAACTATTCTAGGAACAGCTAGTGGCCTAAGAGGAATATCAATTTTTAATTTGGTGAAATCACTCCACGGAGACTCAATGACATCATAGACGCTTGCTGGAGAATAATTAGTTCTCTCAAGCGTGATGATCCTAGGAATAATCATTGGCTTAAGCTCAATATCAACACCTAGTCGAGTGAATTCATGCCGTGAAGAATCAATAATATCATATTCATTTGTTGGTGAATAAACAGTTCTCTCAGCAGTAATTACCCTCGGGATAATCATTGGCTTAAGCGGGATAGAAACAATTTCTCTATCGTATCTCTCCAATGGAGTAGCGATCTCCTCATAAACATTCGTCGGGAGATAACCAATTTTCTCAGTAGTAACTATCCTCGGAACGATCAGAGGCTTAAGAGGAATATCAACTCTTAGTTTGGTGAAATCATGCTGTGGAGAATCAACGACCTCATAGATATTGGTTGATGGATAATTAACCTTCTCCAGTACGATGATCCTGGGAACAACCAGAGGCTTGAGCTCCACATCAACTTTTAGTCTAGTGAAATCTTGTTGTGGAGAAACAATGATATCGTATACACTTGTTGAAGCATAACCAATTTTCTCAGCAGTAACTATCCTTGGAATAACCAATGGTTTAAGTGGGACATCGACTCTTAACCGAGTGAATTCATGCCGTGAAGAATCAATGATGTCATATACGTTTGCTGAAGAATAATTAGTTCTCTCAAGCGTGATTATCCTGGGAACGATCAGGGGTCTAAGAGGGACATCGACTCTTAATCTAGTGAGAACATTCTGTGAAGAATCAACAACCTCATAGACATTAGTTGGTGAATAATTCGTTCTCTCAAGCGTAATGATCCTGGGAACAGCTAGTGGCCTGAGCGGGACATCGACTTTTAATTTGGTGAAATCTTGCTGTGGAGAATCAACAATATCATAAACACTGGTTGGTGAATAACCGATCTTCTCAACACTAGCTATCCTTGGAACGATAAGAGGCCTAAGAGGAACATCAACTCTTAGTCTGGTAAATTCTCGTTGTGGAGACTCGATGACATCGTGAACACCTGTGGAGACATAACTTGTTCTCTCAAG
>POCB01000046.1 GCA_002899805.1 Fervidicoccus sp. | reverse complement strand
ACACCTTATCCATATCTATATTCTATCCCTTTACCTCCTTCTGGGTAATTCCAACTTATGGCATCATTGGGACATACGAGACGACATGTACCACATTCGAGGCATCCCTCATAATTAAAGCTGAATTTTCCGTCGGGCGAGAGTGTGTAACATCCAGCGGGGCACAGCAGCACACAGATCTTTTTGTTACATTTCGAACACTTCTCATAATCTACTATTATATGCGGCTTTTCATCTACTATCCATTTGTTGTTCTTCATTATTTCATCTATTGTTCTGACTCTCTTTACTTCAGACTGCATGTTTAGATCTCCCTCGAAATTTTAATCGTATCACTCAATAAAGAAATAGGGCTCACTCTCCTCTTTTTCAATGCTTCCAAAGCAGCATCCCCTACCTTTGGAACACTCTTTTCAATGTGGAATATTGACATCATTATATCATTGAGAAGCATAGGATATACATTAAGCAGCCTTCTTTGCTTCATTATTTCGTGTACTTTCGAAAATCTCTTTATCTCATTAAATACCCACGTATTTCTCATCGTTTTATCATAGCTTTCCCACTCTCCATTTCTCATTTTTTCGAATGTTTCTGCTAGCACATAGCCTGAGTAAGCAGCAAAATCAACCCCTCTAAAAGTATACCCCATATTTCCCAGCAACCCAGCCGTATCTCCGATGATGGCATAGCCTTCACCTGAAAGCTTTCCCGGCATATATTCGAGGGGAGAAACTATAGTAAGATGAGATGCGTATTCGATGGTTTCCCCACCTTTGATTAAATTCTTTAGCAGAGGATGGTTTCTCAGATTTTCTAAAAATAAGGTGATATGGCTATCAGCTATATTGGTTGCTTCACTAAGGCTTAATACTACGCCTACGCTAACATAATCCTTGAAAGTGTACAGAAACCCCCCATCAGGTATTCCATTTGTGAAATCTCCTAAGAACATCCAAGAGGCCCCCTCACGGTCATCTAAGTTAAACCTTTCCTGTATCGTCTTTTCCCCAAGCTTTACACTTTCCTTATATCCCAAAGCTATGGATGATAAAGGAGGCGTTGGAGCGATACCACTTCTCTCTGATAGCAATCTGTTTGCTCCTTCAGCAATTACAACCAAATCAGCATCTACCCTTTCTCCTCCGACATATACTCCTTTTACCTTATTATTCTCCTTGTATACCGAAGTGACTTTAGTCTCAGTAAAAATGTTTGCCCCCGCTTCTTCCGCTTTTTTTCCGAGCCATGAACAAAGTTCTGTAAGGTTGGCAGTGAAGGCTGTTGAATCCTTTGAGTTATAAGAGAAAGTAGTCGAATCATCTCCGCTCAATATGGAGAAAATCTCTTTAGTTACCCATCTATGTATTGGTGCCTCTTTTTCAAAGCCCGGAAAAAGCTCTTTAAATATACTAGCATAGACTTTTCCTCCATAAACATTTTTGCTTCCTAAGACTCTTCCTTTTTCCATAAGAATTACTTGATATCCTTTTTTAGCGAGGAAGTAAGCTGCCGAAAGACCTGCCGGACCTCCTCCCACTATGGCAGCATCGAATTTACCTACGCTCATAGAGATCTCCTTCAAAGTTATTTTGATTAAATTATGTTATATTTAATATAATTACTTTTTTGCTTATTTGCTTAGTATTTAGCTCTCGAAGGCCCAATTGCAAATGGAATCGATCCCCTGGAAATCTTCAGTAGTATATTGGTTTCTTATATATGTAAAATTTTAATAAAATTTCTTATAGAAAATAGTGACTCACATTTTATCCTTATAAATATTTTATTTTTTTAAGATAAAATTGAGAAAAATGTATTAATCGTTTTTAATAATAAAAAATTATCAGAGAGGAGATAAGAGTTGTCAGTAGATATTCCCCCGAAGATTCTCAATATGGAAAAGAAAAGAGCTCCGCTACTTGTTCCAGAATTTGGGCCTCTCAAAGGGACTAGAGTATTACTGACTGGAAGCATTGTTGCCGGACCTTTTATAGCTACAATGCTCGGGGATTTAGGTGCGGAAGTCATTCATGTTGAAGCGCCAGGAAGTGGAGATACTTATAGGACATTAGGACCTTTTCTAGTGAAAAATGGAAAGAAAATAAGTCTACCATTTTCAAATGATGCTAGGAATAGATTGAGCATGACCTTGGATCTACGCATAAATAAGAATCCTGAATCTAAGGAAATCTTCCTTGGACTTATTAAACAGTCGGATATATGGATTGAAAACCTAGTATGGCTGGAAGAAAGATATGGAATTACCGATGAAATGGTAATGAAAGTGAACCCAAAGATAGTTATAGTTCATGTCAGCGGCTACGGGCATCCAGAGTTTGGAGGAGTTCCTAAAATCTGCAAGAGGGCATCGTATGATTTGATAGGCCAGGCATATAGCGGTTGGCCCAATGTGATAGGATTCAGAGAAGGACCACCAACAAGGCTTTCGCTTTGGGCTTGTGACTATGTTTCGGCATTAGTTGGAACAATTGGAGCATTAGCAGCTTATGCTCATGCGCAAAAAACAGGAGAAGGGCAGGTGGTAGATGTTGCACAATACGAGGCTGTCGCGAGAATATTGGAATCTTATTTCACCGCTTACTTGAACGCAGGAATTGAGAGAGAAAGAGAAGGAAATAAAGCAGCAGGATTTCAACCGTACGGAATATTTAGGGCCAAAGATGGATGGATAGCAATTGGGGCTTTTGGCCCCGCGGTTTATAATAGATTTTTGCAAGCAATGCAGGAAGCAGTTGGATTGAATCCTTCAGAATATCCTTGGGAAGAATGTGCTGCTACTGCACAGGCTGTTTCGTCTCCAAAGGGAAGAAAGCTCGATGAACTTCTTACCAAATACGTAGAATCCCATACAGTTGAAGAACTTGAGAACCTTTTCAACAAATACTCTGTGCCTTGCTCAAGAGTTATGACTCCGAAGGATGCTGCTAATGACCCTCACTGGAAGTCCAGGGAGCTTTTCGTGGAAGCTTTCGATCATAATGCTGAACAGGTACTAAAATTCATCAACGTAATTCCTAAGTTTAGCAGAACGCCTGGAAAAGTGTGGAGAGGTTCTCCAAAGCTTGGTCAAGATACGGAAGAAATACTGAAGAAGTTGCTCGATTACAATGATGAGGATATCAAAAGATTCAAGGAAAAGAAAATCATATGAGGTGGAAAAATGGAAAAACTTCCTTATTTTACTGAAGTTCATAAAGATGTTCGAGATATAGCAAAAAAGGTTGCTGAAGAGTTCTCTCAAACAGCTTCAATTGCCGATGAAAGAGAAGATTATACAATAATAGAGAAAAACTTGAAGAGGCTTGGAGAAATCGGAATTCTAGGTTTGAGAGTCCCAACGGAATATGGTGGTCAAGGTTTAGATATGAGGAGCTATGCGCTAGCCCTGGAAGAAATTGCAAAAACATGCCCTTCTACTGCTCTCTCTTATGACGCTCATGTTTTGGCAGCTGACAGCATAATGCTTGCTGGAAACGATGATCAAAAAAAGAAATATCTTCCAATGCTTGCTAAGGATAAAATAGGAGCTTTTGCGTTATCTGAGCCATATGCTGGCTCGGATGCAGCTGCGCTCAGGACAGTTGCAGAATTGAAGAATGGTAGATATATATTGAGAGGAGAAAAGCACTTCATAACCAACGGAAAGATCGCAGATGTGATAGTGGTTTTTGCTAAGACAGACCCTACAAAAGGTGCTAAAGGAATCAGCGCGTTTGTCGTCGAGAAGGGGAGTCCTGGGTTGAAAATTGGAAAGTTAGAGTCCAAAATGGGGGTCAGGGGATCTCCGACCACACAAATATTCTTAGACGGAGTTGAGATTCCTAAAGAAAATCTACTTGGAAAAGAGAATGAAGGATTCAAAATAGCAATGGAGGCTTTAGATATAGGTAGGATAGCTGTAGCTGCGCAATCTCTCGGTATTTCAAAGTCGGCTTTTGATATAGCAGTAAAGTACGCAAAAGAGAGGGTCCAGTTCGGACAGCCTATTATTAACTTTCAAGCTATACAATTCATGCTAGCAGATATGTATGTTAAAATCAAGGCATCTGAGAATCTAACTTACTATGCTGCTTGGCTTGCTGATAGTGGAGAAAAGGTGACCCTTCAAGCATCTATAGCTAAACTGTTTTCGAGTGAAGCTGCTTTGGAGATAACGGATAAGGCAATACAGATTCTAGGCGGAGCTGGCTACACAAGGGACTTTCCAGTTGAAAGGTTGCACAGAGATGCGAAAATAATGACTATAGGAGAAGGAACATCTGAGATTCAAAGGTTAGTAATTGCAAGAAACATCATTACAGCAAAATAAATTTGATAAAAAAACAAAATTTTTTTTAATTAGTTTATATTTATTCTACTGATATATTGATGGGTGATAATTTTGCGTTCAATGCACGTTGTAGTGTTGATGAAGCCCGTCCCAGATATGGAAAAAGTCAAATTCGATACTGAAAGAGGAACCATAGTCAGAGAATCAAGTGAACTCCAGATAAATCCTTTTGATCTCCATGCCATCGAAGCAGCTGTTCAAATCAAAGAGAGAGTAGGTGGGCAGGTAACTGTGATGAGCATGGCACCTCTTCATGCACAAGAAGCATTGAGGGAAGCTATAGCGAGAGGATGTGATAGGGCGATTCTTCTGTCCGACAGAAGATTTGCCGGTGAGGTGCAGATACTCTGGCTACCGCTTATGCTTTAGCAAGCGGAATTAAAAAACTTGGAAGTTATGATCTTATTATAGCAGGAGAAAAGAGTGTCGATGGGGATACAGCTCAAGTACCCCCAGAAATTGCGGAAATTCTTGGAATTCCTCACGCTAGCTATGTTAGTAAGCTTATCGATATAGGAGAGAGCCATGTGAGAGTCATAACAGAACAAGAATCTCCATATGAAGTAGAGCTCAAACTCCCCGCACTTCTTCAAGTGACAAAAGAAGTAGCAAAACCAAGAATACCTCTCTTGAAAGACAAGTTAAAGGCGAGGAAAGCCAACATAGAGATCTGGAATGCGGATTTTCTTTCTGATATCGCAGACATCAAACAGTTCGGATTCAGCGGTTCCCCCACGTGGGTCGGAAAGATAATCGTTCCGAAGCCAAAGACGAGGAGCAAGCAAATATTGAAACCAGAAGAAGGTATCCAAAAGATAATTGAAATATTGAAGAAAGAAGGGCTTCTTTGATGGTGGGATTATGAGTGAAGAGTATAAAGGCATTATGGTTTACGCAGAAGTTCATAACGGAACAATTCATCCAGTTACGTTTGAACTATTGGGAAAAGCGAGGGAACTTGCAAATAAGAAAGGGACTAAAGTGTTAGCAGCGCTCGCAGGATACGGAGTGAAGGAGAAAGCACAAGAACTTATCTATAGAGGGGCAGATATCGTATATGTGACCGATAGCGAGAAACTGAAAACATTAGACGTTGTAGCTCATAAGAGTGCTCTGCTAAAGATTATCGAGAAGGCTAAGCCAGAAGCAGTTCTCATTGGGGCCACGAACACGGGCAGAACGTTAGCTCCAAGAGTTTCGGCCTACTTGAAGACGGGGCTCACGGCAGATTGTACGGATCTTTTCATTGATGATAATGGAAATTTAGTTCAAGTAAGACCAGCATTCTCGGGTAACATATTTGCTCATATCTTGACAAAGACAAAGCCGGTCATGAGCACGGTAAGGTATAGAACATTTAAACCAGCTGATAGAGACCAATCACGGAAAGGAGAAGTAATCGATGTCGAAATGGATGAAATTGGTGAAACAGGCTACAGAGTCTTAAGAAAGATGGAGAGAGAAAAAGTGAACATTTCTGAGGCTGAATTAATTATTTCTGCCGGAAGAGGACTGAAGAAAAAAGAGGATTTGGAAATGATAAGAGAACTTGCTTCGCTACTCGGTGCAACTGTAGGTGCTTCCAGGCCTCTTGTCGATGATGATTGGATATCTAGAGATCACCAAGTTGGCTTCAGTGGAAATATTGTAAAACCCAAAGTATATATAGCGATAGGGATTTCTGGTAGTCCACAACATGTCGTGGGGATGAAAGATAGTGGAACTGTAATATCGATAAATATTGACCCATCAGCGCCTATTGGTGAATATAGCGACTACATGATAGTTGGAGATCTCTATGAGGTCATTCCTAAATTAATCGAAGAAATCAAGAAACTCAAATCACAGAAGCCTTAACTTTTATCCAACGTTATTTTTCAATCTCTGATGTTCTCGAGCAGACTTACTATGTTCCATATTGCTATCCTCGTGTGAACAGGCATATTTGGATCCTGGCTTATTTCATCCAAAACATGTATAGCATTTGCTGCTCTAACACCCGCACTTAAGTTCTTAACATTGAGCTGATTAATGGCTTCAGTTGCAACTCTTCGGATATTTCTAGGAACGCTTGCATCATTAACTATTCTTGTTAGCATCATGATGGCTGTTTTTATTTTTTCTTCATTATCCTGAGCTGTCATTTTACACCCACCTCCTTTTTAGGGATATTTTACAAGAGCATTTCGGGGGGTCGACTATTCAGGAATCAGGTCCATTACATTTAGATTTTCTATCAAATCTCTATCATTTCAGAGTTTTGTTCTATGTTTTCATCAATCATATTTTATGGCATAGATACTGGAATTACAGTCATAGGCCAGATGTACTTATGAACCCCCCAACACCGAACATCAATAAAAATAGAACTAATTCTTTTAGCTTATAAACCTTCATATTTTTCTTCATTTTTAACTTAAAAGATAATCTTTCAATAAAACAATAGAAATCCTTTTATGAGAAATGAATGCTAGATGTTGATTTAAACTTTTAATTGTGCTTTGACCGCTCGGCTCAGAAAGATAAAAATATATCTAAAACTGGAAGCATAAAAATACCAAAGAATTCAAAAAACTTTAAAACTTTAATTTTTCTCAATATTGGTTGAGCTCTATGGGCCCGTAGCTCAGCCTGGTTGGAGCGCCCGGCTGATAACCGGGAGGTCCGGGGTTCGAATCCCCGCGGGCCCACTAAGAAATTTTTATAGTTATGGGATTCTTTTTTTAAATATTATTTTTTTAAATGAAAACCTTTTATATTAATTTATATTAATTTGTAATTAATAGCAATTGAATGGCATATATGCTATGGAGAGCTGAGATTCATGGCTTCGGTGAGGGCTAGAATTTTTGGACTACTTTCATCGATCGCTTTAATAGCAGCGCTTGCTTTCATTCTTGGGTTAACTCCAAAACAAATCATCAGCGTAACAGCTCTCAGCATATTCATAGGAGGATCGTTTGCTTTCTGGGAGTTTAGAGTAGCTTTTGCTTTTACTGGTGTAGCTCTTCTTCTTTTTACAGATGTAATTGATATAGCTCATTTTGTTATGTTTTCAAATATTGATGTGATAGCTTTCCTCATTTCAATGATGGTGGTTATCGGCTTTCTCGAAGAGAGAAAGTTTTTCGAATGGATGACGGCGAGAATGATATACACATTCATAAATAGACCTACCTATGTCATCACTGCAATATTGCTTATCTCTTTTATTTTGGCATCTCTTGTAGATGAAGTCACAAGTATTCTTATAACATTGGCGCTCACTATGAGAGTTTGTCGCTACTATAATATTGATCCCCTTCCAATAGCTATATTCGAAGTTTTTACAACAAATATAGGAAGCAGTGCTACTGTGGTAGGGAATCCTATCGGGGTTCTAATAGCTTTCAGAGCAGGTCTAACGTTCTTTGATTTCATTAGATGGTCATTTCCGATAGCTTTGATTAGCGTAATTGTTATTGTAATGATTGCTGAGCTATATTTGAGGAAAGAAAAGGAAACGGTAACAGCAAAAAAGCATAAGGAAGAAGAACTTAGAGAGCTATGGAAATCTTCAAGATATGATAAAACTCTGAACACGCCTGTTGCTTTATTTTTGGGAGTTATTATAGGTTTAGTGCTTCACCATCATATAGAGAGTGCCCTAAACCTTCCTACCAATTCATTGCTACTAGGTACAGCTATGATAGGAGCTGGAGTCTCGCTTTTCATAGAACATGAAAAAGCTGTAGAAATAGTAGAGAGGAGAGTTGATTGGTGGACATTAGTTTATTTTTTGCTCCTATTCTCAAGCGTTGGTACTCTTCAATATACTGGCATTTCTAACCTAATTGCTGAAAAAGTCGAACAAATTACCAGGGGAAACATTGTTTATGTTATGTTATTGATAGGAGGGATTGTCGGAAGTATCACATCAGCTATGGATAACGTATTAGCAGTTTCGATAGCAATACCAATAGTGAATTCCCTTGTTGGTACAATCAATACTTTTCCTATCTGGTGGATATCTTTGATAGCTGGAACATATTGGGGCAATGCTACAGTTATTGGTTCAACAGCGAACATTGTAATGGCTGGTTATATGGAGAAGGCTAGAAAGAGAGGAGAAGAGGTCGGTAAAATTTCCATGTTACAGTGGATAAAAATAGGGGTACCGATATCTGCTCTTACATTTGCGATTGCTTTCTTCTTATTATATGTACAGATGGGCATAATGCCTGTAAAGTAGCTCAGCACTCAAGACCCTCATCATTCCTCTCGGTCAGGCATGAGGTTTCCCACATCACAGCTATATTTGCTGGAAAACTTGATTATATATGATTCAAAATCTACGATTGAGATTTATTTAGCTTTGTTTTTTCGGAAACAAGCCATTGAGCAAGTTCTCTGAAAGCTTTGCTTCTATGGCTGATTTTGTTTTTTTCCTCTGGTAGCATTTCTGCTAAAGTTTTTTTCTGTCCGATGGGAATGAAAATTGGATCGAATCCGAATCCGTAATTTCCTCTGATTTCTTCAGCAATACTTCCTTCGAGAATTCCTTTGAATATCTTTACAATATTTCCATCACAATAAACAACAGCAGTGGCGAACCATGCTTTTCTATTTTCCTCCTTTTCCAATAGCTTGAGAATTCCTCTGAGGCCAATAGTTCTGTAGACATATTCTGCATATGGACCTGGGAAACCATTCAGCGTTTCAATGTAAAGGGCTGTATCATCAACTACAATCGGAACAGATTGGGAACTGCAAGCATCTTTCGCAGCATTGAGAGCTATCTCTTCGATATTATCGGACTGAATTTCCCTCTTTTCTCCCTCCATATGTAATACTTCTATTCCATATTCTTTCAGAATCTCGCTTATTTCCTTCAACTTAGATGGATTATGAGTTAATACAAATAGCTTCATTATTACGCTTGCCTCTCTTTTATGTATCTACCTCTCAACCTAATATCTTCAAGGCTTTCCCATATAAGATCTCTCTCATTTACTTTTTCGAAATATGAAGAAAGAAAGGAGCTCATTAGTTCATTTTTATACTCGGGGTGGGTACTCTCTACTGCTCTTTCAAGAACCCTTATGTCTGTAGCTTTGTCTTCTGATCTCTTCGAGTGAAAGCTGAGCCCAAAGTCTATGAGGTATAGATTTTTCGTTTGGTACTGATATATAACGTTAGAAGTCGTAAGATCTCCATGTATGATATGAGAATTGTGGAGAATCGCGATTGATCTTCCCATCTCTTCCATTATGTTCTTCACTTTGAGGCTAAACCCTTCTCTATAGATCATGTCTCTCAAAAGTTCTCCTTCAATATAGCTCATTATTATAACTCCTCTCTCTGGATCAATTTTCAGAGGAAGTGGGGCTTTCACCCCAAGAGAGTTTGCTTCCCAAAGTATCTTTGCCTCAGCAAGCGTTCTTTCTCTTATGAGCTTTTCAGCTAGCTTAGGGTTCATGTAAGGTTTCTTTATTCTCTCTTTGATAACAACCTTATGCCCCAAATAGATTCCAGAATATAAATTCGATTCTGCCCCCCAAGAAAGAGGAAAAAGCGATTTTTTTAACCTCTCCATGGCACATCAACTTCTTCTATTCTCCACCTCTGATCGATCCGGGCTTCCTGTGGGTTCATACGTACTCCACTCAAATATGCTAATACTCCAGTCCAAGCAATCATTGCTCCATTATCGCCAGCATAGGCAGGGGGTACATTGTAGTATTTTACTCCATGACTTTCCGCCATTTTCTTAACCTTTTCGTCTAAAAGCTGGCTAGCTGAGACTCCACCAGTCAAAAGGACTTCACTCTTTCTCGTATGTGCCAATCCTCTCTCTGCCACTTCGGTGATCATTGAGAAGCTAATCTCTACTACGGAATAGCAGACGTCCTCTAGCTTATATCCTTCTTTCAGCTTTTTCAGTGCTGAGGTTAGCAATCCTGCATAAGAGACATCTTGGCCCTTCACAATATATGGGAGATCCAAAACCTCTTTACTTTCAGACCTTTGTGCGCAGAGATCTATCACATGTGAACCATTCACTATGTAAGGAGGGGCGATTCCTGCTTCTCTTGAGAAGACATCTCTTAAATTACCTAATGCTATATCTTGAGTCTCGCCAAAAACTCTATATCTTCCATATTTGTATGCTATAATGCTTGTATTCCCGCCAGAGACATAAATGATAAGGGGATCTTCAAAACCAGAAAGGAGGTTTCCGATTTCTATATGAGCGATACCGTGGTTGACGGGGATAAGGGTCTTGTTATAGTAAGTTGCTAAAGCTCTAGCAGCAGTAGCTCCTACTCTGAGGCAGGGGCCCATGCCAGGTCCAAGAGCTACGGCAATGGCATCTATTTCGTCTATGGTGATATTGGCCTTAGTCAGTGCCTTCTTCAGGACTGTGCCTAAATTCTCTGCGTGGCTCCTAGATGCTTCTCTAGGATGTATTCCACCCGTTACTGGTTCATATTTGGATCTTTCATTAGCTAGGATATAAGGAGGAAAGTTTTGAGCTATACCAATGCCGAGGGTATGTGCGGTTGACTCTATACCCAGAACTCTCACTTTTCTGCCGTTGAGAATTCGGTGTAGCCACATGCTCCACAATACCACCGAGCTACAGGCTCTTTGTGGAAGCCCATCACTCCTCCGCATCTAGGGCACTTTCTATTTTTCAGTTTGATTTTACCCGTTTTATAATCAAAATCGTATAGCTTGTGGATTTCAGCCAACTTTCATCCCTTCTTCTCCTTTTTCTCTGCTTCTTCTATTTCTTCCTGGAGAGTCTTATTCCTTTCAATGATATATTTTGGCTCATATTCTTCAGCTGTTTTTTGGTTGTTATAAACATGTAGCAGTATTCTGCTCCTAGAAGCACCGTATTCGGTTTTCAATGACCTTATATATATGTTCTTTAAATTGATTCCAAGCTTTTTGGAAATCTTCTCTCTCAAAACTGGTATTGCTGGTGTTCCTTTTCCACTATGATAAATGTAACCCTCTAATTCTTTTCTTCCTAAAAGGAAGTTCTGCCTTTCATCGATGATCTCAAGCGTAATGCCATCTTCCAGATCTATTAGCCTACCTTTTTGGGTAGTAGCTGACATGATACTATCATCCTCTCTTGAACTCCGTATATTCTACAACATCAACAGTTTATAATCTTTCTTTTGGGCATCAATGCAATACAATCTCCACAATTCTCAAATTATTATGTAATGGAGAAAACGAGAGGAAATGTTGTAAAATATACTTGTTACATCCACTATTCCTGCCATGCTCATAAACAAAATTAATAGGAGGTTAAATAATTATGATTAATACATTAATAGCGAAGTGAGCGAAGGATGTCATCTAAAGATTACATAGTAGCTAAGTATGATTCGAAGGGAAAACATTTCGAGATATTGGTGGATCCTTCTCTGGCATTTCAGTATAGAGAAAGTGGAAAGCCTAATATAGAGGAAGTTGTGAAAAGCGATTTTATTTATAAAGATGTTCGTAAAGGGCTCAAGGCTTCTCCGGAAGAAATAAGATCAGTTTTCGGCACAGAAGATATGAGAGTAATAGCAGAAAAAATATTGAAAGAAGGAGAGCTCCAGCTAACTACAGAACAGAGAAGAAAAATGTTAGAATCGAAAAGAAAACTTATAGTAACTTATATTTCTAGGAACGCTATTGATCCCAAAACAAAACTCCCTATACCTCCACAGAGAATAGAAAAAGCAATGGAAGAAGCAAGGGTAGGTGTAGATTTGTACAAGTCCGTAGAAGAACAAGCTCTTTCTACTGTAAAGGCTATATCGAGATTGATCCCAATAAAGATAGCTAAAGCATTGCTAGAAGTCACAATACCACCAGAATATTCTAGCAAAGCATTTAATGAAGCTAAGAACCTTGGGATCACTCATAGAGTAATGTGGAAAAATGATGGTAGTGTGACTTTTGAACTGGAGATCCCAGCAGGGATGCAGGAAGATGTAATAGATAAGCTAAATAAGCTTACAAAGGGAGAGGTTAACGTTAAGGTGTTGAAAGTTGAGTGATGTTATAAAACCAACGTTTTATGTACAACAGAAAGATATTGTTTTGCCTGGCGATCTCATAGCCGAAGGAAGAGTAGACATCAATAGCATCTATATATTTAAAGAAGGAAGCAGGTACTATTCTAGCATAGTGGGATTTGTCGAGATAAAAGATGAAAAGGTATTCCTAATTCCTGTGGAACATGCTTATTTGCCTAAGCCCAATGACCTGGTTATTGGACTCATTACAGATGTGGGACCAACGTATTGGACAGTTGATATCAACAGCCCTTACGAGGGGCAACTGCCAGTAAGTGAGACTCTGCTCAGACAAACCCAAGCTACCATCGATACGCTCAGAAAGTTTCTAAGTATTGGAGATCACGTTCTTCTGAAGGTGATATCATTCGACAGACTGAGAGATCCCGTACTCAGCATGAGAGGGAAAGGTCTGGGCAAAATTACCAGCGGGAAAGTTATAGAGATTTCATCCAGAATTTCCAACATGTTGCTTTACAGAAAGAGATCTATCGTAGAGACTATAGCAAGGGAAACCGAAACTAACATATTCATAGGAAACAATGCTAGAATATGGATAAGTGGAAAGGATTCCATTATGGAAGATTTGGCAGTATTGGCTCTGAAAAAAGTGGAGTCTACAGATCTCAACATTTCTACTCTAGATCTAATAGATTTCATAAGACAGGAAAAGGAAAAAAGAGGTGGAGTAAGTGGGTAAAAGTAATATAAAATTAATAGATGAAAATGGTATAAGAATTGATGGAAGGAAACCAGACCAGATTAGACCAGTTTCCATGAGTGTTGGAGTTCTCAAAAACGCTCAGGGATCTGCGCTTGTTTCATTTGGAAAAACAACCGTTCTAGCAGCAGTGTACGGTCCAAGAGAAGCCTTACCAAGGCATATGACGCTTCCAGATAGAGCCATATTGAGAGTAAGATATCACATGGCTCCTTTCAGTACTACAGAAAGAAAATCTCCAGCACCAACTAGAAGGGAGGTAGAGCTTTCTAAAGTTATAAGAGAATCGCTGGAGGCATCCGTATTCACAGAGCTATATCCTAGGACTACAATTGATATTTTCATCGAAGTTCTTCAAGCTGATGGAGGCACGAGAACAACGAGCTTGACTGCTGCCAGCCTTGCATTGGCTGACGCAGGCATACCAATGAGAGATCTTATTGCAGGTGTTGCTGTAGGGAAGGTAGAGGGTATGCTAGTATTGGATATAAATGAAGCAGAGGATAGTGGTGGTCAGGCAGATATGCCTGTTGGAATGATGCCAAATTTGGGAAAGATAGTTCTCCTCCAATTGAATGGCTCGCTTTCGAGGGAAGAGTTTAAAGAAGCGATGAAGATGGCAATAAAAGCCATCAAAGAGATATATCTCATTCAAAAGCAAACCCTGAGAGAAAAGTATGCGAAGATAACAGAGGAAGAGAGAGAGGTTGAGTGAATATGAGTGTCACTCCAAGTGTATATCCCCTAGTTCCTAAAATCCAGAAAGAGACTATAGTCTCTCTACTTGAAGTGGGAAAAAGAGCTGACGGTAGAGGGCTCGAAGACATAAGAAAAATCTCAATAGTTCCTGACTATATAGGAAAAAGCGATGGCTCTGCTCTTGTCTATTTGGGAGACACCCTGGTTCTTGTGGGTGTAAAGATTGAACCGGGATCTCCTTACCCAGATACACCCGATGAAGGAGTGCTAATGATTAATGCGGAATTTGTACCCCTTGCCTCCCCCCTATTCGAACCAGGACCTCCTGATGAGAACGCCTACGAATTGGCGAGGATAATTGATAGATCGTATAGAGAAATAAAAGCTATTGAGTTGAAGGATCTGGTCATTATTCCAGGACAAAAAGTGCTAGTGCTTTGGAACGATATCTATGTTCTGAATCATTCAGGAAACTTAATAGACGCATCAGCTATGGCAACCCTTGTAGCATTGATGAGGACAAAAATCCCCAACTATGAAGCAAGTGAAGGAGGATTTATTGTTAAAAAAGAGGGATATAAGGGAGGCTTAAAGGTTAAGAAGAAAGTGATAACGGCTACGGTTGCTAAGATTGGAAACTACTATATAGCGGATCCAACTGAAGAAGAAGAGTATGTATCAGATGCTAGACTATCGGTCTCTTTTACAGAAGATGGCGTAATTGCTGGAATGCAAAAGATGGGCCCCGGTTCTCTCGAAGAAAAGGACATAGATGCTATGGTTGAACTGTCATGGAAAGTTGCTCAGAGGTATTTGACTGAGATCGACTCGATATTAAAATCATTCGAGCAAAAAAGTGAAGGAAGGAAGCTAGAAGAATCAGGGTCTTCGCCGCAAGAAAAAAAGGAGGATTAGTTTAATAAACCCAGTTTGTAACTTTAATGAGACATGATAGCTAAACATAAAAGCGGTGCAGCGTTATGGGTAGAACGAAGCTTGTGGGTATTGCTGGAAAATTCGGAGCAAGATATGGCTCTACTCTAAGGAAGCAGTATAAGGAGATAATGGAAAAAAGATATGCCGAGCATGTCTGTCCATTCTGCGGGATTTCGGGAAAAGTAAAGCGAATTAGTACTGGAATATGGAAATGCGAAAAATGTGGGACTACTTGGGCTGGAGCATCCTATTTACCAAGGAGCGGCATGAATAAGCTATTCCCGAAAGTAGTGCAAAAATAACCCATTCTTACTTTTATATTATTTTGTCTTAATTTTTAATTGGAAATGGTAGGTAACATTGAAAAAGAAAGTTATTATATCGACTTCAAGGGAGCCCTCGCCGAGAACTAGAAGCTTCGTTAAAGATATCAGCAACCTCGCTTATTGGCTAATTAAAATAAACAGAGGAAAAATGACATTTCATGAACTTGTGGAAGAAGCCATTCTTGCCGATTCAAATACACTTGCTGTTGTAGGAGAAATGAGAGGGAACCCCTCGATTATAAGAGTATATGATTTGACTGACGTAGCGAGAACCGAAAAACTCTTACATACATATTCAATTATTTTAAAAGGAGTTGCCCTTTCCAGGGAAACTGGGAATCACGGAGTTGAACCCCAAGAAGTGAACGAAATCATAATAGAGCCCTCACAAGGTCACGATGAAGAAAGCAAAGCTCTCGTATTGGCGCTTCACCAAATGCTTAATACCGGGGTTGAACCTCCACGGGAAGGGAAATACATAAAAGTTAATATAAATACGGCCTTCAAACTTGTTAAATTCAAACTTTTCCCGACCGGATTGAACGTAGGACCAGTGATAAAATACTTTAAGGTAAAAACTCCCAAAAAACTCATTGAATTGGGTGAGGCCGCTGAGGATTCTCAAATATAAACTAGATTTGAAGATTTATTCGGATGATGATAAATTGATAGAAAGTTTACTATTATCCCTCAAACCAGAGGAATCTTCTCAAACTGACGAAAAAAGAGGTAAAATAAATGTTTCTAGGGGATTCTCAGAAAGTTTTTTGTCACTTTCCATAGAGAGCGAGGATGAAGGAGGATTCAAGGCATTAGTCAATTCTTACCTTTACCTCATAAAAGCATCGACGGATTCTCTGAGCGTCGCACTCGATCTGCAAAATTGATAAGTCTTTACTTTGAACTATAGAAGTTTTCATCAAAGAATTTCCAATGAGTGTTAAAGATATATTAATCCTGGGGAAAAACGTTAAAAGAGCTACACAGGAGGTATTTCATTCATGGCAGAGAAGGTTCCACCCGAAATAGAGCAAGTAGCTCAACAACTCGATGAATTACAGAATAGGTATACAGTACTGGCTAACCAGAGAGTGATTTTGGAAAATGAAGTGAAAGAAATTACGAGGATACTCGAAGCCTTACAGTCTCTACCTTCCGGTACAAAAGTATACAGGAATGTGGGTAACATATTGTTTGAAGAAGATAGAGATAAATTACTTAAAGAGCTAGAGGACAGGAAAAGCACCGATGAACTTATAGTGGAAAAGTACAAGAAAGAGGAAGACGAACTAAAGAAACAAATAAGCTCTCTACAGGAGAAGTTGAAAGGTTTGCTGACCAAATACTATCAGAAAGTGTCAACCGTAGCAGGAAAATCGACTAGTGCTTCAGGCTCTTAAAAAGATCCGTGGTCTTCAAATTGAGTGAAGAAAAGAGGAATGTTGCTGAGAGAATTTTAGAAGAGTACGGGAAGTTGATAGAAAAGAAGAGAAAGAGCAGAGAAGATTTGATGCTTACTTTTGCGCTAGAGATAAATGAGAAAAAAGGCGATCTTAAAGCAGAGATCGAGGTCGATATGTATGGAAAAATGAGCTATTTCAAGGGCGACGAAAAAGTTGCTAGATTTGTTGAGGAAGCAAAAAAAGCAGTGGAGGAGCTAACAAGTGAATTGGCTTCTAAAGAGAGAAATAGAGGAAATCGTCTCGAAAAAGAAATCAGTAGTGATAATAACCCATAAGCAGGCAGATCTCGATGCTGTTGCTTCTTCGATCGCCCTTAAACATTTTTTGGTGTCTATAGAAGGACTTAGTAAAAACGATATAACAGTCGTCTATCCTGAGGGAATATCAAAGGAAGTTGAGGAATCTTTCAAGAAATGTGGGATATATCATTTGTTTGACTATGTAAATGATGTCGATGAAAAACTTCTGAGAGAATCAAGCTTAATTATTCTCGATACAGCTTCGGAAACTCAACTCCCAGAGAAGTTTATTTCTATCATTAATAATAAAGGAGAAGCTCTTCTCATAGACCACCACTATTCTAACACATTGAAAAAGATAGTTAACAATTATTATTGGGATACAGAAGCAGCTTCGCTTAGTGAGATAGTCGCAGAACTCTATTCGGAAGAAGACCTTCATATAGATATTTCAACAGCATTAGTCCTCGGAATATTGGCAGATACAGGCAGGTTTTCTAGAGGAAGCCACAGAACATTTTCTGTTATGGGGAAACTAACTAAATTTAATAATTACGAGACAGTCAAAAAATGTCTACCAGTATCTAGGGAGGATAGATCCATTAGAATAGCACGGTTAAAAGCCCTGCAAAGGATGGCGATTGAAATCTATGAGGAAGCTATTATAGTTGCTACATACGTTAGCAGCTTTGAAAGTGAAATAGCAGATTTTCTGATCAGGATTGGAAGTGATGCATCTATTGTAATTTCTCCCAAAAATAATGAGTTCAGAGTTATGTTAAAGTTCAGGGATGAACTTAAGGAAGAATTAAAGGAAAGGATCCTGAGAACGGTTGAGAAAATATTAGCCTCGAGGAGTGCAGGACACAGAGATTTTGCAGTTATAGTGGTTAAAAGAAAAATAGGGAAAAACGAGGCACAAAAAATAATATCTGAAATCCGACGTGAGCTTCACTTACAGGGACCCTAAATATCAACAGAACTCACTAAAAATACTTTATAATCTTTTTAAAATATAACGATTATTCGTTGAGCTACAAACAATCGTGGGTCAAAATGCTATCCCATTTCGAGCCAAGGTGAAATTAGAATGGTCAAGTACAAAATGGTACCCGATATATTGAAAATGATGGCAAACTTAGAACAAGTTCGAAACATAGGAATCATAGCACATGTTGACCACGGAAAAACAACGACTTCAGATACCTTATTGGCAGCAGCTGGAATAATATCTCAGAAGGTAGCTGGGGAAGCTCTAGCAACCGACTACTTAGAAGTAGAACAAAAAAGAGGTATTACTGTAAAGGCCGCCAACGTCAGCCTCTATCATGAAGTTGAGGGAAAACCTTACGTTATAAACCTGATAGATACTCCGGGACATGTAGACTTCACCGGTAAAGTAACAAGAAGTTTGAGAGTTCTAGATGGCGCAATTGTGGTCGTTGATGCTGTAGAGGGCATCATGACACAGACAGAAACTGTATTAAGACAGGCACTTGAAGAAAGAGTTAGGCCACTTCTCTTCATAAACAAGGTTGACAGGCTCATCAAAGAGCTCAAGTACACTCCAAACCAAATTCAGCAGAGGTTCGTCGAGATTATAAAAGAAGTTAATAAACTCATAGCTAGTCAGGCTGAACCAGAGTTTAGAGATAAATGGTTACTAGATCCTGCTAAAGGACAAGTAGCGTTTGGTTCTGCAAAGGAAAAATGGGGATTCACCATTCCTGCCTCCATTAAGACCGGATTGAAACTTTCTGATGTGATAGACGCTTATAACAGAGGAAAGGATGCAGTAGAAGAGCTTTCAAGGAGAGTTCCTATTGCTGAAGCTTTGTTGGATATGGCTATAAAATTCATTCCGAATCCAAGGGAAGCGCAGAAGTATAGGATACCTAAAATATGGAAAGGTGATATAAATTCGCCAATCGGAAAAGCTATGATGGAAGCAGATGTCAATGGACCTACAGTCATGCTGATAAGCGATATGAGGGTTGATCCTCACGCCGGTCTTGTTGCTACTGGGAGACTTTTCTCGGGAAGAATGGAGAGCGGGAAAGAGGTCTGGCTAGTAAATTCAAAGATTCCGCAAAGAGTATTGCAAGTTAGTCTGTATATGGGTCCAACCAGAGAAGTAGCAGATGTCATAACAGCTGGTAATATCTTGGCTGTTCTTGGTCTAGATAAAGCTAGGGCTGGAGAAACAGTTGTTGATGTAGCTTATAAAGATCAGATGGCTCCATTCGAAAAGTTGCATTATGTGAGCGAACCGGTCGTTACTGTGGCCGTAGAACCAAAGAACACCAAAGACCTACCTAAGTTAATAGAAAGCCTACATAGATTGAGCATAGAGGATCCCAACTTGGTAGTGAAGATAAACGAAGAGACTGGTGAATATCTGCTTTCAGGTATGGGTCCATTACATCTCGAGATTGCATTAACTTTCTTGAAGGAAAACTATGGTGTTGAAGTCACAACTTCTCCGCCGGTGATAGTTTACAGAGAAAGCGTGAGGACTAACAGCGATGTATTTGAAGGAAAGAGTCCTAATAAACACAACAAATTCTATCTGAGTGTTGAACCCCTTAATGAGGAAACAATAAAGCTCATACAGGAAGGACAGGTCACAAACGACCAGGACTTTAGAGAAAGAGCCAAAATATTAAGGGACAAAGCATCATGGGATTACGATGAAGCAAGGAGGATTTGGTTAGTAGACGAGAACATCAACATATTTGTCGATAAAACTACTGGTCTTCAATACCTAAGGGAAGTGAAGGATACTATCCTCCAAGGCTTCAGATTAGCGATGAAAGAGGGTCCTTTGGCAGCTGAACCAGTTAGAGGGATTAAAGTTATCCTTCATGATGCTGTGATACATGAAGACCCAGCCCATAGAGGACCTGCTCAAATTTATCCAGCAGTCAGAAATGCTATATTTGCTGGAATGCTCTCTGCGAAGCCTACAATACTCGAACCAATTCAAAAGTTGGATATAAGGATGCCAATGACATATTTAGGCAACGTAACGGCAGTATTGACCAAGAAGAGAGGAAAGATATTAACTGTCACGGAAGCAGGAGATCTTACGAGACTAATAGCAGAAATTCCAGTAGCTGAATCTTTTGACCTTGCCAGCGAGATAAGAAGCGCTACAGTTGGCAAAGCTTTCTGGGGACTAGAGTTCAGTAGATGGGCACCTGTCCCAGATTCGATCTTGCCAGAGATTATCAAGAAAATCAGAGAAAGGAAAGGTCTACCTCCTGAACCTCCCAAGATTTCTGACTTTCTATCTCCATAACCTTCTATTGACGATAGTTTTTTAATTTTCATTAAGAAAATATTTTCATTTTTGAAAAATACTTATATACTTGGTTTTTCCTAAACTTTTTAAGCTTTGAGGGTGCGAGATTTGGATGTAACCTCGCTATACTCATTTGGGATTTTGCCAGCATTGTTGACTCTTCTCCTGCTAGTTGTAATAGCGATCTTTTATCTGGGATTGAAAAAGGATGGAGGTGATCTCAAAGATTCTAGGTATGAAGCAGGCAATCCTCCAAAGTATGATGCGAGGGTTAGGTATGGAATGCAATACCTTGGTTTCTTCATAATATTCGCATCATTCGAACCAATAGTCTTGATTTTCCTCCTGTTATCTTCTGCTTCCTCATATTATGCGAATAAAATATTCTTCTTGGTATTGTTGGGTTCTGCTCTCTTGATTCCTATTTTATTTGTATCTCTCAAGATTTCTGAGAAAAAGGAAGAATGGATGTGGGATTAGGGATGGTGTTAGGGGAGATTGTTACTAAGGTAATAAGGAAAATGGTGAGAGCTCTCGTGAAGCCCTTATCCCCAATGGTAGAGTGGGCGACCAAATATAGCCTATGGCCAGTTCATTTCACCACCTCTTGCTGTGGGTGTGAGTTCGCGGCGAGCTATGGACCTAGGCTGGATACGGAGAGATTGGGCTCACTCCCATTCACACATGTTAGAAATACAAATACTATAGTTATAGAAGGAACAATTACTAAGAAGATGGCTAAGGCTCTTAAGATTGTATATGATCAGATGCCTTCTCCTAAATTTGTAGTCGCCATGGGTGCTTGTGCTATTGATGGGGGATTATTTTTCAACAGCTATAATATTGTGAGGCCCAGAGAGATCCTCCCAATAGAAGTTTTCATCCCCGGTTGTCCTCCAAGACCAGAGGCAGTTACTAACGCGATAAGCACGCTCCAAAAGAGAATGACAACCCTGAGGCTAACAACAAAACAAATAATTGAGTGAGGTTGAATGCCAATGACAGATAGTTCCAGAGAGTTCCAAGGCACGAGTCTTTTGTCCGAAAAAACAAGCGAAATAATAATCGACTCTCCAGATCAACTTCTCCCTCTGGCAAAACAACTTAAAGATAAAGGGTATGATCATGTTATATCACTTTCAGCTGTAGATTATCCAAAGTCCAATGAATTGCACTTGGTAATTCACATCTCTAGTTATACAAAAAGAGACCTGCAGCCAAAAGTTTTCGAACTTAGGGTTAAACTCAAAAAAAGCGAACCCAAAGTACCCTCTCTGATTAATATTTGGCCTTCTGTTGAGTTTCAAGAGAGAGAAGCTTATGAAATGTTTGGAATAGTATTTGAAGGTCATCCAGATCTCAGAAATATACTGCTTGACCAAGAGGAGTTCTCTGGAGTTCATCCTTTGCTCAAAGACTTCAAAATTCCCGAAGAAGACATTACGTTGAAACTAAAGGAGGATGTAAAAAGTGGAACAAATAAATAATGTCGGAGGATTTTCTGCGAAGAAAGTGGACGACAAAACGCTTATCCTTTTCTTTGGACCACAGCACCCCAGCAGTGGGCATATGAGGATAATAGTTAAGCTCGATGGAGATATAATAGTTGAGAGCGATCCCGACATAGGATATGTTCATAGGACCATGGAAAAGCTGAGCGAGACTAAAGAGTGGATAAAGAATTCTGTACTTTTTGAACGTCTTGCTATCTTGGATGCTGGAAACGTTACGCAAGCCTATATTATTGCGCTTGAGAAACTCTTGAATGTAGAGCCACCACCGCGGGCCCTCTATCTGAGAACAATTCTCAGTGAGATAAACAGGATCTCAAGCCATCTATATGGGATGGGAATATTCGCTATAATGATCGGCTCCTCCACGGGCTACATGTGGTTCTTTGGTGATAGAGAGATAATGGTTCAGCTTGCCGAGAGGATAACAGGCTCAAGACTTACACATACTTATCACATTCCAGGAGGAGTACGGAGGGACGTATCGAACGCTTTCTTAGAAGAACTGGAAAAGGGGCTCAACTATATAGAGAGAAGGTTGAAAGATTACGAGGTAATGTTCGTAAACAACCCGATAATTAGGAGCAGATTAGAAAATGTTGGAGTTTTGAGCAGAGAGAGAGCTATAGAGCTGGGGGTAACTGGACCTAATTTGAGAGCGAGTGGTGTCAGCTATGATGTCAGAGTAGAAGAACCATATGGAGCTTACCAATTCGTGGACTTCGAGGTACCAGTTTACAAGGAGGGAGACGCGTTAGCCAGGACTTTCCAGAGATTTGATGAGATAAGACAAAGCATTTCAATTCTCAGACAGCTCATCAAATCTATCCCCGAAGGACCAGTGCTGAATGAAAAGTACTTGAAGCTCTTTACGAAGAAGATGAAAGATATATGGGATGCTGAAAAGAGAGTAAAGTTTCCATCAATCTTCGCTAATTTGAGACCTCCAGCGGGAAAGGCTTACGGAAGGGTTGAAGAGGGAAGGGGAGAGATATTCTTCTACCTTGAAAGTAGCGGTGAAGCTAAACCTTATAGGGTAAGGGTAGTTACTCCATCGTTTAGAAACTCAATACTATTGAAGTATCTCCCTGTAGGGGAGAGGCTGGCTGACCTACCAGCTATTTATGGGAGTATAGACTATTTCCCACCGGAGGCTGATAGGTGATGCTAGACTCGTTCATTTTATTCATAAAAAATATTATTCTGTGGCCTCCAGTTTTCTATCTACTTATTGCACCCGGGCTCGTCACAATTCTCATATCACTTCTATTGCTTATTTGGGCCGAAAGAAAGATTGCTGGAAGGATCCAGATGAGGTATGGACCCCTAGAAATATCTCCGAAAATAGGGGGAGCGATCCAACTAGTAGCAGACCTCACAAGGTACATGCTTCAAGAGATAATAATTCCGAGAACAGTCGATACACTTCCATATTTAATAGCACCAATAGCTGGGTTCATCATTTCATTGTTGCCAGTTGCTGCGATTCCCATTTCTCCTATATATTTTCCCTCTCCTATGACCAATTCGATTATCGTAGCGCTCGCGCTAACTACACTACCCCCGATTCTTAATATTTTGGCAGCCTGGGCCAGTAACAATAAATTTTCCTTAATTGGCGGGGCAAGGGAGAGCTTTCTAATAGCTGCTTACGAACTTATAGTAATTCTCTCCGCTATTGGAGCAATGGTTATTTATGGCACCTCGGATTTTACCGAAGCGGTCTCACTCCAGAAAAATCTCTGGGGAATAATCCTAAATCCCATTTCGGCAATTGCTTTCTACGTAGCTGTACTCATGGCTACTGGAAGATTCCCATTCGAGATAGCTGAAGCTGAAGCAGAGATCGTGATGGGAGCTTATACTGAGTACAGCGGTCTGCTTTACGGTCTAAGCATGGGTATATCGTACACTAGAATGTTTGTTTATAATGTAATATTCTCGCTTTTGTTCCTAGGTGGCTGGCAACCGTTCTTTACTATAGGAGGGCACATATTCATATCCTATGTCTTGATACCAGCGACTGTGGTTATATTGAAAGCTTTAATCGTTTCATTGACAATGGTGTTTACAAGGGCAATTTATGGAAGACTCAGGATAGACCAAGCACTCGGAGGAGCCTGGAAATTCTGGTTCTTAGTAGCAATAGTAGGACTGATATGGGGAAGCGCTCTAACATATCTCCAGCAGGTGATTTGAATGGGCGGAAAATATGTAGAGAAAGTCGTCCCATCACGAAATCTCTCTCTCCTCAATAAGGCTAAAAATCATGCTGAAGCATTGGCGCTAGGAGCAAAGTTTCTTGTGAGACCTCTAAGGATCACATATCGCTATCCAATAGTCAAGGAGATCCCAGACCAAGGATATAGAGGACTTATTGTTTTAGATGATAACAAATGCATTGGTTGCTCTCTTTGTGCGAGAATCTGCCCAGCATCAGCTATGAAAATGTTTCAAGCAGGAGAAAAGAAGTTGAGACCAGCAGTGAATTATGAAAGGTGTGTGTTTTGCGGATATTGTGTTGATATCTGTCCAGAAAACGCACTCAAGCACGCTAGAACTCATGATGTTGTATTTGAAAGTGGTGAAAGTATGTTGTACATTGGAGAGAAATTCACTCTTGATCCCGATACTCAGATCTTATCAGGAAAAGTGAGAATCTACAGGGTAAGGGTTGATGAAAAGAGGGGGTTAATCTATGAGCCTATTAGGTAATGTGTTAGCGTGGAGCATTTTATTCGGAACCATAGCAGGTTCTCTCTTAGCAACAGTACTTGCCCTGCTTATGATAAGGGAGAGATCTTTAGTATATAATGCCTTCATGCTAGCGGGGATAGGGATTTCTGTAGCTGGTCTGATCTCTTTTCTGGGATACCAAGTAATTGGTGCTGCTCAACTCATAGTATATGTTGGAGCTTCGGTTATGTTCTTCATAATTTCATTATCGATGATGGGTGATTTGAGAGTAAAGATACAATCTTCATATGTTCCACTACTTGTTGGTTTATTA
>POCB01000139.1 GCA_002899805.1 Fervidicoccus sp. | reverse complement strand
GGGGAGGTTGAGCAGGTTCATGACAGCTATCTGCGTCTCCCAAGATTTGGCCCTCAGCGTTATTGATATCATCAGCGTTCCAATACCCATTGCGAAGAGCACAAGCCCCAATATAGCAGCTAGAAGCTGCCATAGCCCCGCGACATTGAGCTTCAGTCCGAAGGGTACTGCTATCGCGAGTATTATGAGCGACTGTATCAATGCTTTTATGGTCCCTCCTAGGACCTTCGAGACTATTATGCTCCCCCTGGATATGGGGGCAGCGAGCAGCTTGTTGAGGTACCCCAGCCTCCTGTCCCAGGATAGGCTCATCCCGGTTTGAAGCCCAGCGAATAGTGATATAACTGCCATCATTCCTACGGCCATGTAGGAGAAGTAGTCTATGTTGGCAGTGCCGAATAGCCTCGCTATTATGCTATTGAACATTCCCTGGATCTGCTGCGTCACGAATGGGGGGAGGCTGTTGAGGAGGTCAGGAGGTATCTTGAATATCCCCGTCAAGTTGAAGGCCTTCCCGAAGAGTCCTATCCACAGCACTGGCTGTATGAGCATCATAGCGACTACTACTGGTCTGTTTACCCACTTCTTGAGCTCCCTCATAGTTAGAGCGCTTATCTCCGTGAAGACCTTTCCCTCTCTTCTGATCTCCGCCATATCGATCACCTCGCCCTCCTCCTCATTATTGCCCTCTCCCTGAAAGCTTCCTCCTTGGAAACTTCGGCATCCCTTATCCTCTTCCCCGTGTATTCGAGGAAGACCTCGTCAAGAGAGGGCTTAATCAGGTTCACGGACTTCATCGTGATGCCCTTCCTGGAAAGCTCCAGGACTATGCTGGGGAGAACCTTCTCCCCCTCCGAAGTCTTTATCCTTATGATGTTCCCCCTCATCTTGACTTCCTTTATTATGCTACCGTTGGAGATCAGGCTCTCTATGCCCTTCTCCGGAACATTATCGACCTCTATCTCGATGATGTCTCCCCCGAGGCTATCCTTGAGCTCCTTCGGAGAACCTATGGCTTTTATCTCCCCATAGTCTATGATCGCGACCCTGTCGGAGAGCTTGTCGGCTTCGTCCATGTAATGAGTCGTCATTATAATCGTCATGTCCTCCTCCTTCCTTATCCTGTTTATGTACTCCCAAACTGCAGTCCTCACCTGGACATCGAGGCCTAGGGTGGGCTCATCGAGGAAAAGGATCTTCGGCCTGTGGAGGAGGGCAGCTGCGAGCTCAAGCCTCCTCCTCATCCCTCCGGAGTAGTTCTCGGCCTTCTTCTTCGCGAATTCCCTGAGATCCATGAAATCTATGAGCTCCTCCGCCCTCTTCCTCGCTATGTCTTTGGGGAGGTGGTAGAGAGCTGCTTGGACCATCAGGTTGTCCCATCCCGTCAGATCGTCGTCCACGACTATGTCCTGGGGGACGAGACCTATTATCTCCCTGACCTTCTTTGCTTCCATCAGGACATCGTGGCCTCCAACTAGAGCCTTTCCCTTCGTTGGCTTTATCAGGGTTGTCAAGATGCTTATCGTTGTAGTCTTGCCAGCCCCGTTGGGGCCCAATAGGCTGAAAACCTCTCCGTGGTGAACAGAAAAGGAGATCCCCCTCACGGCCTGAATATTTCCCGGATAGATCTTCCAGAGATCTTCAACTACTACGTCATCCATCCTCATCACCTTCGAATATCGTGATGATCTTCCTCCTCGCTTCCTCCAGGATCTCGACCGTCCTCTTCTCCTTCTCC
>POCB01000191.1 GCA_002899805.1 Fervidicoccus sp. | reverse complement strand
GGAGCTCGAGATGAGGTTGGAGAAGCCTTTCCAAGCCCTGAACAGAAAGGTGAAGGATGAGGAGGAAAGCAAGATGTTCGAAAAGCTCCTGGAAGGTCGATCCCTTTGAGCTTGCTCAAGAGCCTTGAGGAGAAATACATGCATTTGATAGCAGTGAGCGACCCAAATCTGAGGAAGTACAGGAATGCGGGGAAGGAAGTTGGGCTAACCTTCTATTCATCCCTCTTTTCCTCCGCGCTCCTCCTCGCTTTCTATCTCGCTTTTGGAAATATCGATCTGATGACGGCTCTCCTCATTCTAGCGTTACCCCTCTCACTCATCTTCAAAATCCTGAACACAGCCTTCTCGATACAGAGCTTGAGGAAGAATGTGGAGCAGGAATTCGCCTTTTTGCTGATCGCTTCAGCCTCTGTTTCTAAGACGGGTCTGGAGCTCTCCGAGTACCTCAAGTTCTCCGCTAATTCGAAGGCGATGAAGGGGATCAAGGCAATAGGAGAGAGGTTCGTCCAGCTTTCAGAATTGTTCGGGAACAACGAAGCATTCCACTACATCTCGAACATTTTGGGGGGAAGAGCGAGGCAGCTCCTGAACGAATACGCTTCCAGCTTGAGCTCGGGGACTGCACTGTACATGCTCAGAGATCGAGCAAATGATATGGTGAAGAATGCTCAGGTGGAGCTCGAAAAGAGCATCCAGTCGAGGATCATGCTCGCTCTGCTTCTGATCGCACTCTTGGGCATGGCTCCGAGCATGATCACTGGATTCTTCGCTCTCCAGAGCTTCAGCCTGACTGAAGGCTCATCGAACGCTCCATCCAACTCGACATATGCGTTCGCCTGGGGAGCTCTGGCATTTCTCCCACTATTGCTCAGCATGATCCCCGATTACCCTCTAGCAATGAGGGTGATCTTCAGGAAGGATGTGGAAAGAGCGCTGAACCTAATCGCATTCTCTGCAGGGTCCCTTCTCTTCCTTCCAGCGATGATCCTTGCGATCAACGGCAATGCCCAGGAGTTCAGAAGGCTAGTTTTTGAGCTCTCTCTCATCGCCCTTATCCTCAGCCTCCCTGGATTCATCTCAACGCTCAGAGCTGTCTTCGCCTCGAGCGTCGATGAAATCGCAGAGGACATGCTGAACCACGTGAGGGTTTGGAGGAGCCTGCTCCTCTACAGGGGCGAAACGATGGAAAGGGAAAGGAGGAAGAGTGTGAAGCCCTGGATAGTGGTTTTCATGGACGAGGCGAGGCATTTCTTCAAGAGCGCGGGGGACTGCGATCCCAACATCTTCCAGCTCCTCGTCGATTTCATACATGAGAGCGAGCGCTCACTCAAAAAGTTCACACAGGTCTTAGCTATAGTATTCGGGACTTCTCTTTTTTCCCCGATAATGAGCGCAATGATGCTGAATCTCGGAGGTACCTTATTCCCGAGCCAGATCGCAATTGCTTACGTGAGCGCTTTAACCTATGGCATAGTTGCGGAGAAGCTCGCCCTGGGAAAGCTGAAGAGCGCTCTCATACCATCGATAGCAGCCTTGGTTTTTGCCCTTTCAGCACCGATCCATTGAAAGCATGATAAAAAAGATGATATTATTTTTAGAGTAAATAGAGCCATCGTGAAAACTTGTATGATCTCTCAGCTATATGCCCTTCGGAAACTACACTTTTCCCGAGAGCCTGATCGAGAGTCACCCCTTTCCAGGTCCAGGACTTGCGGTAAGGGTGATCGGAAGGTTCACGAGG
>POCB01000264.1 GCA_002899805.1 Fervidicoccus sp. | reverse complement strand
AACCCTATTTCCCAACAGAGAAAACAAGAGAAACGCCTAAGAAGATCCCACCAAGGATCTGTGAGAGGAAACTAGGTAAACCACAAATTTGTGGAGCATCTAGAGGTTTCACATAAGTTCTTGATGGGATCTACATAGGCTAGCGATAGGCTTTATTCAAGATAAATATGAAATAAGAAACAATTCATATATTTTTTATTTTAGAATGGTTTTGTCTCGCTGTGTCTTAGATCTCTCTAGAACACACAGCTGTGGGCTAGAAGACTAGAAGTACTTAGTTGCTCTCTGACGCAAGTATTCTCCTGAGCTCCTCTATGCTTGCTTCATCAACATTCTCCAGCCCCTGTGTCAGTCGCCTGGTGATGGAGCCCATGTCCCCGCCTCTCCTCCTGGTCTCCCAAGCCTTTATCACTAGTGTCGCAAGAGTTCTCTTGTCGAGGAGGAAATCAATTAATTTTTTATACAGCTCAATAATCTTCTCATCCCCGGTGAACACTATATACGTCAGAACAATCGGCAACATATCGAGCATGTAGAGAATAAACCACTCATAATCATCATTACTCGAATCATTGCTCGACACAGAGCCCACCACATATACCTAGTAAGAATAAGCAGTATAAAAACAGAATTAACCACACAGCTGTGGATGCGAAGCTTGGTTGTGTCTATGTTTTTTAAGTTTGCTTGGGTATTAGCTATTATTGGTGCCGAGGAGAGCAGAGAGGACAGAGTATGGATAAGTATTGTGCTAGCTGATGCGTGCTGTTCCCCAACCAATCGCCACCTCCGCTGACGATGCTGACGACTTGAGCATGTCATTGTGTCGCTCTCCTCGGCACCAGCATGAGCAACCTTCATTTGCGTGAAGTGATCACCTCATACGCTAGTAGCAGGAGGGTGAAGGCTACGAGAATAGTTATCGAGAACATCACCAGGCTGTGGAGGAGGTTTAGTGATGACTCTGATGCACGTGCATCAGCCAATCAAGTAAGCCACTGCTCTCTCCGTAAGCAGTGTCTCTGGACTCCTGAAGAGCACTCTGGAGAAACATGATTGATACAGTGAAGAGAGCCACGCTAGCTAGTGTAAGAATTATGGAGATGACGAGCCTAATACTCACACCACGCCCACCCCCGAGACACATAGTAGTAAGCACAAAGAAAAATGGGGAAAAGAAAAAAGAGATTGTTTAAGTAGCCCTCGACCTCCTGTGTCTTCCGTAGCGTACGAGATCAATCACGGTGAGAGAGACACCGGAGATGTATAACGCAACCATCACAGCAAATATGATGCTCATGTATTTGTCCACGAAGGAGTGTATCTCTTGGAGAGCTCTTGAGACCTCATCAAACATATCATCACCCAACCACACAGCATGTGTATACTTACTCATCTTAGAAGAATTAAGCTAAGGATCAATATTGAGGTGCCTAACACAATCATTATAATGAGTGAAATAATAAAACATAATCCTAAGTCAGAGCATCTTGTTAGAAAAACTAAGCCAGGAAATAATATCGGGGCTATTATAAAATACAATATGAATAAACAGAGTATCTTATCAGAGCATATTCTTGAGAGAATTCTTAGAATTCTTGAGAAAGTGCTAGACATACCCTACCCCCGACCCGTGGGTTCAGCGCCCCTCTCCCACGGCCTCCACAGCGTCAAACCCGGGTAGTGCTACTGGCTTATGTCCTGTTACCAGGGCTATTTCCACGAGGTAGTCAATGAGCTCGTCCTCGCTCACATCATTCCT
>POCB01000241.1 GCA_002899805.1 Fervidicoccus sp. | reverse complement strand
CTCGGTCTTGCTATGCTTTTCTTTGTCGGAGGTAATGGTTTTTTGGCTGCAAGTGAAGGACGAGGAAGGGAAACATATCCACTGGCGTTATCCGCTTGTTATGCGGAATTGAATAAGACCTATAAAGAAGCCCTCACCGCGGCGCAAAAGATAGGGGATGTTTATCTTCGTTCTTGGGAATTGAAGGAGATAGCGAAAGCTATGGCGAGAGCGGGAAGATTTGATGAAGCCATAGAAGCTGCGGAGAAAATCAAGGAGCCTGGGGACTACTCGCAGGCATTGAGCGTTATCTCGGAGGAGCTTTCTCGCGATTGCCAAAAGGAAAGAGCCATAAAACTGCTGAAGCAGGCGCTTAAGAGCGCTGAGAAAATATCCTCAAAAAGCAAGAAGGTGGAAGTTTTGAGCGAAATAGCCAGCGCTATGGCATCTGTTGGTCAAAAAGAGGAAGCAGGTAAGATATTGGAGCAAGCGTCCAAGTTGGCTCAAGAGGCAAAACAGGAGTGGGAGTGGCAATCTCTATCCTTTTTAATTTTATCCAATATGCTGAATATGGGGCAATTTGAAAAGGCGATGGAAACCGCCCAGCAAATAAAAGACGACTTCGCCCGCGCTGAGGCGCTATGCATCATCGCTGGAATTATGGCTTTTACTCCTCAAAGAGAGAAGGCGCTCAAAATATTGGAGCAAGCAATTGGGACTGTGGAAAAGGCAAGCGATTTAGCTTATCCTAACGAGTATATCAAACCGCAGACATTGTGTTCCATTGCGGGTTCAATGGTTATGATGGGGGAAAAGGAGCGTGCTTTAAAGATGCTGGAAGAAGCTCTAACGCTAAGCCAAAAAATAAAAGATTATAGCGAACACGCACGAATATTGACAAATATCGCGGAAATTTACTCAAATGCTGGCGAGAAAGAGAAAGCTTTCAACCTATTGAGCAAGGCTATTGAATCCGCCGAGAAAATTGTTATAGAGCCATCTATGGAATATTTCATTGAAGAGGCTACGAATATGGCAGGTAAATGCGGGATAAAGATTAAAATAAGCACCAACTATATGCGTGCAGAAGCGCTTAGCGAGATAGCCAAAGTTATGTCGGAGGTTGGTAGGAAAAAGGAAGCATTAAGCATATTTAGAAGAGCGTTAAAATATGCACAGGAAATCAAGAATGAGTTGGAAAACTCCCATACTTTAAATCAAATCGTTTTAAATATGGCGTGGGCAGGCTTTCCCAAAGAGGCATTTGATGTTGCGAAGAAAATCCGCAATCCTTATAAGCGTTTGGATGCCATAGCTACTGTTATCTCGGCGATGAAAGCTCCTTCAGCAAATTTTTAGTCTCTCCAAGATATCCATCTATTTCCTGCTCACTCACATAGGTGAACCTCTCTATAACCTCTTTCCATTGCCTATATGTTGATAGGTATTCCATAAATTGCCTCTCCGCTTCTTCAAGGAGTTTCTGTGCTTCTTTCTTGTTTTCTCGCAAAATCATCTTAGCCAATTCCAATTTAGCAATGGGATAAGCTGGCTCCTTGAAAAAAGCTATCGGTTTCGTCTCCTCGTAGGGGCTTTTCTCTATCTCCAATATCCTCTGGAAAATCCTTTTCGCCTCCACCATCTTTCCTTCCTTTTTGAGAAGCTCGCCCAAAGCAACATATGCAGGAAGGGAATGCGGGTCCACTTCCAGCGTTTTCCTGAACCATAACTCCGCTTCTTGTTTTCGCCCCAAAGAAAGGAAAGTCTTCCCCAATTGATAGAAGTTGGGAGGATAGGGAT
>POCB01000032.1 GCA_002899805.1 Fervidicoccus sp. | reverse complement strand
AGGGGGTAAGATATGAAATGCATATATATTGATTATGCACTAGCAGTTATACACGAGGTGTCCAAGGTGAGCGAGAGAAAATCATTTAACGTAATATTCGACAGAAAGATCTCGAAAATAGAGAAGCTATCAGCAAAAATAGTTGCACAAGAGGCTAAGAAGGAGGTGATTGGTTAGTGGGATGGAAAACATTCTATAAAGTAGATCAATCATACTTCAATACGCTATACACAAACGCACAGCTGTGGGGTGATCTAATAAGTTATAAACTTACGTGGCAGGGGATCGACTATTACGGGGCTGGATACTTCTCGAATACATCTGTTCTATACAAGTTCTCTCCGAAGATCAATATCACCTGGGGATCAGTATTCTTCCAGGCACCAAAGATCAGGATCACGACAAAAGTCGCTTATATGGCTGATGCCCAGAGTAGCGGATCAGTTGATTACGGGATAGTGTTTTATAAGGACGGAGACACAGCAAAGGATACAGCAGGAAACGACCTCCATGGAATAACGAATAATTTATCTAACACAGGATCAACACTAGCTGCGGACTTCAAGGTAGTCGTGTATGAGGTTGAGGGAAACACGCTAAAGGTATATGTTGATGGCACGCAATACGGATCTTATCAGCTTGAGACACCACTGACATCGTTCAGACTCGCAATATCTCTACAGCCAACAGCTGGATGGGTCGGGATGATAATATATGAGGTGGAGGCTCAATACTACGACTATATGGAGGATCTTATGGTGAATATGATGAACATGATGAACACAATGATGTGGGCATTTATAGCACTTATGGTGATCAACATGATAATAAGTCTATTTAAGAGGGGAGGTGAGAAGAAGTGAGCCTGGATCTCACACAGATACTTAATCAAATAGTGAATCTAATAGTGTCATTAGTTAATCAGCTGGTTCCGCTGATGATAGTGTTCTTCATATTGGGTTCAATAGTTAGTGCACTAAGTCCACGCAGAACCACAGCTGTGAAAAAAGAGGTGAAGAAGGAGGTGGAGAGTGAATGAGCGAGGTAGCTGAGAGAATAAAGTATGGTCTTGAGAGAGTAGCTGAGAAATTCGAGGACGCAGGAAAATACGTCGTCGAGAAGTATCCTGAGGTAGCGAAGACAATAGTTAGCATGGGCTTGGCATCAGCATCACTATACTCAATTCTTCTCACACTATCAGTCTTTCCGAATGCGTTAGTGTATGCATCAATTATAACACCGATCCTACTAATGCTCATTCAAATAAGCGTATCAATAATGATAATGACGCTCATAATAGGTATTGCGAGGAGACTTATTTGAGTAAAGTCGAGAAAGCGTTAGATGTGATATCAAGATTCAGTCCACGCACAGCAATATCATTAGTCAGCTTAGCGATTGCAACATCATCTGTATACCTAATAGCATCATCAATGATAGCGTTATCACCGTTTGTCTCACAGATGCTTAGTTATTTAGCTCCGCTACTCGCAATGCTTATACAGATATTCATAACATTATCAATAATCACGCTCTTTATCGGGGTGATGAGAGCTGTTATCTAATCAATACCAAGTGTTCAGAAAGCTTGAGGAGATCGCAAAGGACATAGAATCATTGATGTATGTCGGTAACCCGATCCCTGTGTGGATATGGATCATTTTAGCGGGTATAATGGCTGGTTTCGGCGGATTAGCGATATGGCAATTCTACCAAGCCTCACAACCGGTCGTTCAATCGATCCAAAATTTGGCTCCACTCATCGGCTCAGCAGTCTCCCTA
>POCB01000269.1 GCA_002899805.1 Fervidicoccus sp. | reverse complement strand
CCTTTCTTTGAGATTTCATTAAACATTTTAATATCGTTAATTGTCAGAATTGTGAAATTTTCATGTCGGGGTCTACAAAATATGGGGATATGCAGGGGAAACGGATAAAAAGGGGTTTATTTTATATGCCCAAGCAACCTACTTTTCAGCCAAGCCAGGCACCAAAAAGAGAGAAGCAATGCCCTTCCTTAAGGAACGATTTATCGCCTCTTTTATAGCCTCCTCTCTCACCCTTTCTATCTTTTCCAGTGTCTCCTCCAAGGGAACTATCCGTCCCTTGTAAAAAAGAGAAAAAGCAATCCGCATCATCCTCTGAAGCGATGACTCCAACGATAATAATATTGCGTTTTGCAACTGCCTCTTCGCTCTTTCCAATTCCTCCTCCCTCAACCCTTCATCACGCAGGGAAACCAGTTCCTCTTCAATCAGTTCCCTCAATATATCCTTGTTGCTTGGATGGGAGGCAGTGTATATGTTAAGGACTCCACAATCCTCTAAAGCTAAGTCCTCCGCTTCAACATCATAGCATAGTCCCCTCTCCTCCCTGAGCTTTTGGAAGAGACGAGAAGCGCTTCCCCCACCTAATAGAGTTGCCAAAACCCCATAGATATAATGAGCATCATCCTTTACCTTAGCGCTTTCCAACGCCACACAGAGATGTACTTGAGTAGTAGGGTGGGACATCTCCGCCTCGCCCGCTCTGAATTGGGGAGGCTTGGGAGGAGCTTTCTTGTGCCCATTGATAGCCCCCATAAGCTTCTCCACCTTCTTCAAAAAAATCCCCTCATCTATTCTTCCAGCGGCAGAAATAATGATGGACTCCGGATTATGGTAAAAAGAAAGAAAATCCCTTAAATCCTCCCTATTAATTGAGCGAAGCGTTTCCTCAGAACCAAGGATTGACCTTCCCAGAGGATGTCCATTCCAAACGAGGGAAAAAATCTTCTCCTTCACTACCTCCTCAGGGTCGTTATCCCTATCCCTTATCTCCTCTAACACCACTTGTTTCTCCTTCTCCAAATCCTCTATCGTTAATTTGGGGTAAAGAAATATGTCAAACAAAACATCCATCGCGATGTCGATTTTATCGTGGGGAACCCTTATGTAGTAAAGGGTATAGTCCTTATGGGTTAAGCCGTTGAAATCCCCACCTAACATATCCGTTATACGAGCGATTTCCCTCCTATCGTAGTGCTTGCTTCCCTTGAAGAGCATATGCTCAAGAAGATGGGCTATGCCCGCCTTCTCATCTTCCTCATCCTTAGCCCCTACTTTGACAAGGATACCAAGGGAAACGGAATAGGAAGATGGGTTATCCTCTATCGCTACTTTAACGCCGTTGGGGAGGGTTATTTCTTTGGCGTTTTCTGCCAATTGGTTTCTGACCTATTGGAGCGAATAATTTTTTCCTTGTTAATATTATCCTCCCAGAGGGCTCAACGCTTTCCACCTTAACAAGTATCTCATCCCCGACTTGTAAAACATCCTCCACTCTTTTTATAGGGCGAGTGGAGATTTGGGAAATGTGGAGAAAGGCTTCCTTCCCCGGGAGTATCTGCACCATTGCCCCAGTGGGAGAAATGCTTGTCACCTTGCCAGTATACACCTCACCGGGTTTGACCTCCGAAACTATCCCCAATATCCTATCCCGTGCCGCCTCGCCTTTCTCCACCGTTGGGGCAGTGATATAGACTGTGCCATCATCCTGGATATCTATTTTCGCCTCGGTTTCCGCTACAATTTTGCGAATCGTCTGCCCACCAGAACCTATTACTAAGGCTATTTTATCA
>POCB01000035.1 GCA_002899805.1 Fervidicoccus sp. | reverse complement strand
TCTCGATGATCCCGGGCATCCGCTTTCGATGGGTTCCTTCGGCGTCTTCTTCGGGACTCCTGTGACATTTGTCTTCTTCTTGTTCCCTGTTCTCTTCTCTCCTTCCCCGACTGGCACTACGTCATCTATTGGTATTACGGGCCCTTTTCTTCCTCCTTCTCCGCCTCCTCCTACTATCCCTATCGGCCCATGAGGTTTCTTGATTCGTGGCAGGTTCTGCTTCAGGATTTTCGCCAGCATCTTAAGTATTCTGTATGTTGCCTCTATACTGTTGTTCTTTCTTACTATCTCATTTATCTCCTTCTTTGTTTTGTTGTCTAATTCTACTCCGAGGCTCTTCATTATTGCCTCGATGAATGATGCCGGGCTGTACTTTGGTATATCTAGATCCACGCCTCCTTTGGGTACTGGAAAACCTTTTCTCTTGAGTAAATCATTCACCACGGCGTCCGCCACTACGTTGTATATTGTTGGTGTAAGTATCTTCATTATCTCAACTACTGTGTCTCCGTATCTCTTGAAGTGCTTCTCTGCGTAGTCTCTCAGCTGTGCCTGGTGGAGTGGGTGCCCAAGGATCATGTGATATGCTTCGTGCCCGAGTACGAAGGGTAAATAATCCTTGTTTTTCATAGCGAATTTTTCTCCTATGTACACTCCTTCTCCGTCTGTGAATGCTGTTGTGTGCTCGTCGTGAACTACGTATAGTGGTGATGTTCTGAGCACTGTTGCCAGCACGATGTCTCTGAATGATAGCTCTGTTATTGCGTCGCTTACTTTTTTTGCCACTGTCTCTTTTGTTTCTTCGTGGTGTGTTGTTGCTATGCTCATCTTCTCTCTCTCCTCTGGAGGACTCTGTATATCAGCATGAAGTATTTTGATGCTCGTAGCTGTGGGTTCTTCACTAGTTCTCCGAGTATTCTTGTTGTTATCTCGTCTCTTCTCTCTCCTCTATACGACAGCACTCCGTATATTAGTGGGGCGACTAGCTCTGGTATGATCCTCGGGTGTTTTCCGCTGAATATTGCTGTTATTAGTCTAGCTATTTTCTCCGCTGACTCTCTTAATTCATTCTCTGCCTTTACTCTGTCTGGCTCTGTCGCGTATTTCTCGGCTACGTATTTTCCTAGGCTGAATAGTGAGATTATTAGTTTTGATAGTTTCTCTGATGCCTCTGTCTCTGATGCTCTGCTCATTTCGTTTGCGTATTTCTCCAGGTACTTCTCTGGGTCTGCCAGTATCTCTGTTGGTGAGTCTGGGGTTGCTTTTAGGTAGATCATGAATTCTCTTCCTCTTATTGGCCCTATTGTTCCGTAGACTATTGACTCCAGCTGTATTCTTGCCATGGTCTCTTCGTTTCCTCCTGTGCCGGATCTGTATATGTCCACTAGTTTTCTTATCTGTGGTGTGTTCAGGATCGCTGATAGAATAGCCCATGACCTGGGTGTGTTGAAGTTTATTGGTCTCCCGTATGTGTGCTCGAGTTCTCGTATTTTCTCGAGCTCTGATTCTGTGACTAGTAGTGCTCCGGGCGCCACTAGTAGATACGCCATCACGCTCTCGTTTAGCAGTCCTTTTCTGCTCATGTAGTCAAGCCATTCATGGACTGTTGGTGGGTCTACGTAGAAGACCACCATTCTGTTGATCAGTGGCTCCGGGAGGTTCTCTGCTGTTATTGCCGCTGTGCTCCAATTCGATGGGTTTCCGGCCGCCACTATCTTTATTTTGTCGGAGAGTTTGTTTCCTAACCCGATCTCTCTTTCCTGTATTATTGAGAAGTACATTGAGGCGTGGACTGG
>POCB01000132.1 GCA_002899805.1 Fervidicoccus sp. | reverse complement strand
GGCGTTGATTGAAATGCTCAAAAAAGTGAACGCGATTGTAGAGGAGTTCTTGAGAACGAGAAGCCTGATTAGAATAAGCTACAGGGTCAAGTCGAGAGACTTCATAATGCTTCCGCCATTGAGCTCGAACCTGCTCAAAGCCGCGGTAGCATCTTCGGAAGATCTGCGCGATATATGGGAAATGTATGCTGAATCGAAGAGACCCAGAAAAGTGCTCTACAAGGCACTCAGGCTTCCTGGCAGCGGAGGGAGGCTCGTAGCTCTCGAGGGGAAAAAGGGTCTCCTTCATATGGATCCTGATAAGTTCTATGAGGCGGAGATCGTCCTGATATCTGATAGCAATGCATTGATGAGTTACCTTCCGAAGCCATATGTCTCGGTCAAAACCCCCTATGGCGAAGTTGAGCTAGAGGTGACCACGATCGACATCATAAGGGAAATTCCTGCTTCAACAGCGGGATCCGTGAGGGTGAGATTCCTAACTCCGACGATATTGAGCAAGAAGATAGCAACACCGCCATGGCTCTCGAAGAGAGCTTCTGCTCTGAAGGATAGCTATTCCCTGTTACCAACTCCTGGTTTGCTCGCGGGCAGCGTCTTGAAGAACCTGCTAGAGCACTTGGGTGAAATAGGCAAAAAGGATCAAAGGGTCCCCTACATGGCGCTTCGCTTCTTTGACCTGTTCGTAGAAGAGGTCGATCACGAGCTCAAACCTGTCACCGTTTTGCTTGGAAAAGATGATAAGGGAAATATGAGGAGAGGCAGGGGAATAATCGGTTGGATCAACTACAGGGCAATGAACGAGGGGGTTGCTAGAGCTTTTGTTAGATTACTTAAGATCGCGGAGATAGTTGGGGTAGGGAAAAGCAGGGGAATAGGACTGGGAGAAATCTCCCTTTTCCTTGACTCTTAATTACAGTGAAATCAGCTCTGTTTCTTTTTTTATCCTCCCTTTCATTTCTATCTGGCAGATTTAGTCTTGCTTATTTTCAACTTAATCGGTAGGTTTTTTTATATGCCAAAGTTACTCTTAGTCTTGCTTATTTTCAACCTGCAATACCTTTTTTGTTTGCTGTGGAGACATATCACTCTTAGTCTTGCTTATTTTCAACACTTAAGTCATGTCTTGCCGCAACATCGCTATATGCTTGCTCTTAGTCTTGCTTATTTTCAACAGAATGATGGTTATAAATGGTTTAAACCGTGGTATAACTCTTAGTCTTGCTTATTTTCAACTTACAGCGACGCTATAAGCTTCACATTTTTAAAAACTCTTAGTCTTGCTTATTTTCAACACAAGGTTGCTGAATCTCCAGATATGATCAACTTCCTCTTAGTCTTGCTTATTTTCAACTGTTGTCTCAACGCCAACTCGAGTTCAAACACCAGCTCTTAGTCTTGCTTATTTTCAACCTTTTAATCACCTCACCTTTTTGGTGTCTTTTTGCTCTTAGTCTTGCTTATTTTCAACAGGAGCTATTCTATGTCTTTTGGACAATACAGGTGCTACTCTTAGTCTTGCTTATTTTCAACAAAATTGAGTTAAAAAGTTATCTCAAAATTATCTTCTCTTAGTCTTGCTTATTTTCAACCACAGAGAGGACAAGAAGTAGCAGAATTGAAGGAGGACTCTTAGTCTTGCTTATTTTCAACAGAAGATTTTGTAAACATGCTTACTCAGCTTGGCTACTCTTAGTCTTGCTTATTTTCAACATGCTGAGAAAAAACATCTTGTGGAAAAGGACTCTTAGTCTTGCTTATTTTCAACCAGGGCTTTGACATGCGGGAAATTCTATGC
>POCB01000096.1 GCA_002899805.1 Fervidicoccus sp. | reverse complement strand
GGATCCTGAGCCTCATATCAACAAGGATCTCTCTCGGAGCAGGAGGCGGGGTAATAGGCGTGGCGGTAATAGGTGAGGCAGGCACTCTCTTAAGAAGATCCTCAGGAAGCTCCTTAACAGAGAAAGCAGACATCCTCCTAACATACTCCTGAGCAAAGAACCTCTTCAGAGCCTGCTTAAGATACGGAGAAGGTCTCTGATAGAGACTCGATATATAAGCTAGAAGAGGCGGAGCTGGTGTAGGTGATGGGGTAGGGGTAGGAGTTGGGGTAGGAGTTGGAGTAGGTGCAGGTGGAGGCGGTGGAGTAGGCGTAGGCGTGGGCATGGGGATAATAGGCTTAACCGCAATAGCCTGAGAAACAAATTGAGTAGGTGTAACACCTGGTGGGAGAAGATCCACCAAGGACTTGTTAAGAACCATCTCAGCGACTCTATTGACTACGTAGAACGCTAAAGATCTTATCACAGGTCTAAATATCTTAATTACCCTATCCCTAGCATAGCTATATGCCTTTGCAGGATCCTTTGTATCAACAACCATTCTCCTATACTCACGGAAGACCTCGCCTAGCTTAGACCCTGTGTATTGAGCTATTAAGTCAGCTACGCTGGTGTTCACATAGTTAATTAATGTGTTATAAACCTTCGAAGCCTCGTCCTGAGGAAGGATCTTACTAAGATTATCTCTTATGATAGAGAGTCTTTCACGGAGATATCTCCTGACCCAAGGATCAATGAGAGACCTGAAGTGCTCATAGAACTCGATCTCGGGTAAAGCCTTCTCAGGGATGCTCTTGCCCCTAGTCTCCTCAACAATATACGTAAAGTATTGATGCTCAAAACGATCAGCCTGCTCCTCAGCAATCTTATCAATAGATTTCCTACCGCCCTTCTCAATAATCATTCTCTCAACAACAGATATGCACTCAGCCCTAGTGAGACCGCTACAATGCTCAAGCATGAAGTCCTCGGGCTCAGACGGGTCATAGCCTATTAAGTCAGCATCAATGTTATAATCCCTTAGAAGCTTCTCAACAGCCTCAGCAAAAGTCCTTATGTAGTTCTCCCTAGCAATACCCTTGAGACTCCTAAGAGCCTCTTCAACAGGCTTATCAACATACGACATACTCATCCAAGAATAATAAGGTGATTATAAAAAAGGATTATTTACTGAGGAGAGGACTGAGCCTGGGAAGAAGCCTGTGCAGAAGCCTGAGCCGAAGCCTGTGCAGAAGCCTCGGTCTGAGGAGCCTGAGAAGTTAATCTAATGAGCTCCTGAGCCACTCTCCTAGCGATCTCACTAGCCACATCAGGTCTCCCAACCGTGAACATCTCAATAGCCCTGATTATTGCATCAACAATTCTCTGAACAGTAGATGGCGTAGGCGGTGGAAGAGGCGGTAAACCAGTCTCGGTGGGTCTAGGAGTCTCCATTCTCCTCATAGCCATTATTTGCTCAACTATTGTGTAGATCTGTGTAACAGCAGATACCTGGGCATAGGCTAGTATATTGAAGTATTGCTTCTCGAAGAACTGCAGAAACCTTAGTGCCGAGTAGAGACACTCAGGCTTTATATTCTCAAGATCCTGCTTAGTTATGAACGAGGTGTATGTCCTTATCTCATAAGCCCACTTAAGAAGACTCAGAATATACTCAGTAAAAGCAAGACCAGAAGCCTTAGCCTCGGTCTTGAGAAACTCGTATAGCTCAGGATCCCTCCTAGCAATATACCCCTCAATACCTGTCTCACGAGCCTTCTCACGAACAACCTCCTCAGAAAGCTCATCTCTTCTGCTCAATAG
>POCB01000092.1 GCA_002899805.1 Fervidicoccus sp. | reverse complement strand
ACATCGCCGATTGGGTGGAATTCTGGTGGAGGGCTGGCTACGATTTTATCCACATCGTTCCTCCTTACTCTTTCCCCAGCCCACGCCAAGAGGTCTGGTTTAAATATAGCCTCTATGAGGAACAGCCTTCCTCCCGCTCCTGGGTATCCGAACATAAGGGAGCGATTACGACTATGGAGGAATTCTTAGCTTATGATTTTCCCTGTCCGGAGGAAGTGGATTATTCAATAATAAAAGAAGCCAGAAAAGCTCTGCCCGAGGGTATGAAAATCATAACTGGCACGGGTGGTATATTTGAGGAAACTTCCTTCGCTATGGGATTTGAAACCTTAGCTATTTCTTTATTTGACGAGCCAAAGCTGGTGAAGAAGGTGTTTGATAAAGTGGGAGATATTCTCACGGAGATAACGGATATAGCAGCGGAAGCTTGCGAGGATGATTTGGGCGCCCTTTGGTTATCCGATGACATCGCTTACACGGAGGGCACTTTCTTTTCTCCCTCAATTTACAGGGAATACCTCCTCCCTTGGTATAAAAAGTTTGGAAAAATCTGTAAGAAATACGCTGTTCCTTTTCTATTTCATTCCGATGGCAAGCTCTGGGAAGTGTTGGATGACTTAATTGAATGCGGGGTAAATGCGATTCATCCCATTGAGCCGAAGGCAATGGAAATAAGGGAGGTAAAGGAAAGATATGGGGATAAGCTGTGCATTTTGGGAGGTTTGAATTTGGACTATCCTCTCTCTAGAGGGACTCCTGAAGAGGTAGAGGAAGAGGTTAAACGGTTGCTTAAAGAAGTTGCCCCAGGTGGAGGATATTGCCTTGGCTCTTCAAATAGCATAACTGAATATGTGCCCCTGGAGAACTACAAGGCGATGCTTGAAAGCGGTTTAAAATATGGAAAATATCCGATTTCAATCTAGGTTAATCAGGTAGATATGCCAAGGCTTGGTCAACAATTGCCCCCTTCTCGTTTCCTCAGGCTTGTCTAAGGTGATATCCTCCACTCTCGCTCTTGCAGGAAGTTTGTAATTGAAGGATTTAAATGAAAACAAAACTATCATCCTCTTCCCGTTCCTCCATTCAACTCCCGTCCAACTTTCACCTTCACCCAATAGTCTTCTTCTCTTCATATAGGGAAGGACCTTATTATAAGCACGATTGATTTTAGAAAGCGCCTTCTTATCCTCATTCGTCAACCTCTCAAGGGAGATAATCCCCAAGATTCCCTTGCTTGCTATTCCTCGGAAATAAGCCTTTTCATCAAAGGCTGTATCGACGACATAATAGTAAAGCCCGTATTCCTTTCCCCTAATCTTTGAGAAAAAGGAGGGGTCCCCATAACCCCATCCACCGCTTGATAAACCAAAGGGTCCACATCCTTCTATATGTATCTCGTTATATCCCATCTCTCGCATAGCCCTCTGCATTAAAATTGTTTTCTCCAGCTGGGATAAGGGAGCAGGTTGGCTGAAATCCGTTAAAACCCCGAATGTAAGAAAGGAATCCTGCCAGAACCCATCAACTCCTAAAGAGCGAATGGATTTATAGCGCTCCATTGCGTAAGAGAAATAGCCTCCAAATAAGCTAACGCCTACTACATCGGGATACCAGGTAACAGGAATTCCCGATGCCTCCTGCGCTACCCATTCAGGATGTTCCAAAAGCAAGGGAGATGAATTTGATAAATGTGCTGGTGTGGACCAGAGGACTATTTTTATTCCCCTTTTATGGGCTTCCTTACAGAGGTGAGCGAGGGCTTCCTCGCCACCCAATGCTTGGCTTATCTCCAGATGCCAAGGGGCGCAT
>POCB01000201.1 GCA_002899805.1 Fervidicoccus sp. | reverse complement strand
AGGTTCTCTACAGACCTCTCGAAGTAAGCATAGACCCTGACCCGAACCCTGACTGCTCAACATCCCCATCTGTAGAAGGTCTCAGCGACTTCTGTGGGCCTGTGATGGTGTTATTTAATAAATCAACTAATCAGATGGCGGTAGCGTTTATACCATCAGGACTTACACAAAAGACCGAGTGCTCAGGGCTAGTGAACTACACAGGGGTGTACCCGAAGCTTAGAATGAAGGGTCGCTTATGTTATGACACATCCTCAAGAGCGGCTTATCACTCTCTCTCAGCCCTAGACGACACACCATCAGCATACACCATTGACAGAGTAATCATTGGTATAGCTCCTCAGGGATCCTCAATAACTGACTTGATGTCAGCTCTTCAACCGATGATGTACTATGACCTGGCATCACCGTTCACAAAGGGAGCAACAGACATAGCATACATAGTCTATAGATTCGGCTTCTACTACGGAGAATAGACAGGGACGGGAGCAGGTGGCGGTGGACTAATATCACCATAGCCAGTCTAAGAGGATATGAATGCGACCTATCAATGGCACCAGGAAAGTTCAAGGACACGTTCTTTGCCAGGTGTAAGTCCCCTAAGGGATACAGAGGGTTCTATGTTCACAGTGTAGGAGTTCTCCTAAGCGGTATATCAGTCTTCAGAGAAGCCCTTGAAGCCATAGGGACGAAACACAATCTCTTCTTCATGCTACCAGCCAACCTAGTTAATGAAGTAGAGTACATGATACTGGGCAGGTTCAGGTCATCATTTGACTTGGTACTTATATTTGCCACACCACCCAAGCCCTCAATAGAGTACAACAGAGACATAGGGCATAGAATATCAGCATCATACAACTACGTAAGTATGTTGTTCATGGGAAAAGTGAACTATGTAACTAAGGAGGAGAAGAAGATGAGCTACGGATACCTCAGATGGAGAGGGTTTGAAAAAGACTTCCATGAATACGCTATGTCCATGCTCTCGAAGTTCAACATATTCACCCTAAAGCTAGATGTGTTCAGGAAGGTCTTTGAGTGGGAGATGGAGAAGGAGAAGAGAGAGAAAATTAGAGAGGAGAAGGAGGGGTGGAGAAGAATCTACTTTGAGTGGGTCCTTGAGAAATCAATTGACCTCAACAAAGAGCTTTACCACATAGATGTGGAGGAGATAGCCAATAGATCCCTTGAGGGAGACATATTTGACTACCTAATATTCGTGGGTCCAAGGCAGAGGGTCTTTGGGATAGGTACAGCGGTACTCAACATACCTAAGGAGGAGGAGGAGAAGATAAAGCCCTCAGACCTAAGCTTCTTAGCCGAGTCCCAGTACATAGTTGAGAACATACTATCAACATATTTAACCCCCAAGAAACAATCTTCTACTGGGGGACAGTAAGTGAGTTACGGAGCATCCACTAGGAGAATACCTGTAACAGTTTACATGGGAGATCAAACAATTGGAGAGGGGTACATAGAGTACATTGATGAGGCAATGCCATATGTTAATGGGAGAAAAGTTGCCAGGAAAATAACCACACCAGTCTATGTTGGCGATACATTAGTAGGTTATGCCGACCTAGAGTACGAGGATATAGTGGCTCAGGAATTTGGTGGGTCAAGAGCAATTGATGTGAAGACTCCAGTTTACCTGGGTGATGAAGTGGTTGGTGAGATGAATGCTTCCCTAATAGACACTTATAGGGAGGACCCGCTCTATGTACTCAGCATCAGTATACCATCAGTGGGCTTCATGATGTCAATGATTAGGTACGCCATAGGTCTCTTCAGAGGTCTCGGATAGAGCAGGAGGAAAGAATATAACCC
>POCB01000186.1 GCA_002899805.1 Fervidicoccus sp. | reverse complement strand
ACAGGAATAAACTCTACATCACCACTACGTGAATAGACCCTCGCCGTGTTCTTAGACGCCTCCTCAAGAAACCCAATAACTGCGTTGGCTAAGGCAACCACCTTAGACCCAGCCTTCCCATAGGTACATTGGTCAGCCGATGTTATCTCGCTCAGAAGGTTTATTAGCCCATCGACAATCTTCTTGTTAAGAAACACTAATCTACCCATTGACCAAACACCTCCTTCTTCCAAGATGGATAGTCAAGGAATCTGAGCATGCTCCTGATTCTTGTGATGTCCATGTAGCTGTCAATAAACTCCCCGTAGTACCCTCCCCCACTACACTTAATGGCTTCAGCACCCTCAGTATATATCCTATTTACTAGATTAAACAGCTTCATTGTTACCCCCTCAACCTCTAGAGATACAACATACCACTCGGAGTGTCTTCCATCGAAATCAACACTCACTATTACATCTCTAGACCTCCTCAGCACCTCGGTTAAGTCATCAAGTTCTTTAGAGGATACTGGGAGAACAGGGCACACACCTGAGAGCTCTATGTCCTCAACCACTAGTTTTATCAGCTCAAGCCTGTTTATGAGCCCGTCGAATAAGTCGCTTCTAACTAGAATTGGCATATTCTCCTTCACCTCTTGTCTTCTCAAAGTATCTTCCTAGGATGAAGCCGAATATAGTTGCTATGCCACTAAACACAGTGCCGTCCTGCTTGACAAACGTGAAGTACACTATTGATATAATGGTTACACCAAGTATGGCAGTTATGGTTACTAGTGTATCGTCCTTAATTACTTTCCACCCTCAGAGAAGCTATATTGATATGTTGAAGAAGTCTTTTATTAACCTGAACCTCTCCTCCTTTTCGGGTGTTGCGAGAACAATCCTGATGGCTTCAAAAGTATTTAAGTCCCCAACTACTCCTCTATCATTATATACTAAGCCATCATGTTCATAGAAGAAGGGATCTCCCTCTCTAACTATTTTGTGTCCAAAGACATCCTTGTCTATGGGCTTAAACGATATTTTACTCATTCCCACTTCTACCTTGGTATATGAGAATATGGCTCCTAGGCTGTTGTCAAGAGCCCAATGAACATCATCTATTTTGCTTTCAATGTTGTACTTGCTCTGATCATTCTTGGATAGTACTATGAAGTATATTCTTCCTGTAAACAAGTTATATAGCTCCATCACATGGGTATATCCATACTTGGTTAGTGGAATATTCCCCATCTTTTCTATGTCATTCTCGAAGTAACCATACACATCTACTGGAGGAATACAGGTGTATCCATAGTATCCTGCTACTGGGTAAATAACTTTGTCTTTGTATCTACATCTCCATATGTAACCTTCTTTATCTATGACTTCACATGAAACCTCTTCCTTACCCACTTCCTGAGACATACATATCCCTCAACTAAGTATTTTCGTAGGAGCCTAATATTCTTTTTTCCCCTAATCCTCGGAGCACATTGAGGTGTAGAGCAGATAAACAAGTGATAATAGGAAAAGTATTAGCATGATAAGTGTGTATAAAGCGGTATCAACATAGATGTTGGGAGCTAGCCAAAGGGTTCTGCCTATGTCTCTACCAACCATCACGGAAATCGATAACCACGCTAGATGATGTGTACCTAGGAAAAGCATTGTGGAGAACACACCAAATAATGAGGCTTGGAGAAGAGGCTTGTTGGGGGTTGGCATAACTATGAACTCATATGATATGATTATTAGAGCTATAACAAGAGCTGATGTCCATAGAAAAGCCTTTAGAACAAAATCATCTATCAAGGCATCTATGGTGCCCGTGTAGAGCCCGACAAAAAACATTGA
>POCB01000043.1 GCA_002899805.1 Fervidicoccus sp. | reverse complement strand
AATTGGTCTAAATTTCGTCAGCGCCCCGGAAACCACTGCCTGATGAAGGGGATAAGATTTTCAGAACTCTTTACATTCCCCATAGATAGTCGTTATTCTTGGTTGTCCCTGGAATTTTTTAACTTTTTTCTTGAAAGCTGAACAACTTTGGGGCGTTAAAAACCGAGGAAAACTCTCTAATTCGCCTTTCAGCTAATTTTACATATTCCTCATTGATCTCATATCCCACGAAATGACGCCGGGTTTTTATCGCTGCGATGGCCGCCTGTCCACTCCCCATAAAGGGATCCAAAATCACCTCTCCCTCAAAGGTGTAAAGTTGAATTAATCGATAGGGCAATTCCACAGGAAAGGGAGCAGGATGACCAACTTTTGTCGCCGATTCGGCTTCAAAAGTCCAGACGCTCTTAGTGAACTCAAGAAACTCCTCTTTTGAAATCGTGCTCTTCCTACCCGCATTCCCTCTGGCAAACATGCCCTTAGAGAAGATCAGGATATATTCATGTATATCCCTTAGAGTGGGATTTTTTGCAGAAAGCCAGCTACCCCAGGCAGTCGAAGGACTGCTACTTGAGGCTTTGTTCCAAATAATTTCACCGCGCATTAAAAACCCCAAATCAAGCATGTCTTCAACGACAAAAGCATGAAGAGGGATATAAGGCTTCCTTCCCAGATTAGCGATGTTGATGCAGGCCCTGCCCCCAGGCACAAGGACCCTCTTAACCTCATTCCAAACACGCTTCAAAAAGGACCGGTACTCACTCAAGGTAAGGTTCTCGTCGTACTCCTTTCCTACATTGTAAGGGGGAGATGTGACCATGAGGTGAACGCTGTTCTCTGGCAGCTCCTCCATATTTTCGCTGGTTTTACAAAAAATCCTATCAATAAATTGAGAAGGTATGGGATTCTCTGAATATTTGACTATTTCCTCCCTGGGGAGCCCCTCGTATAACCTGCTGGAATAAAAAGGAGCAGAATCATGATTTACCCTCCCTGGGGAGCCAAAAACGCTCGTCCTCGTCCCATTCTTCCTCTTATAGATTTCCATTCAATCCTCCCTCCAGAGGTCTACCCATCTTTTGTAGGAGTTAAATTCAATCTTTGTTTTATACCAGTTTATCATAATGCTCTTGCTTTCTTTATCCTCGACTAAGCTCATTAACGCTTCTTTAGTAATTTCAACGCCTCTTGGGTTCGTTCCGGGCTTGGGAAGTTTAATATAGTTTTCCCTCCCTATTTTAGCAAAAATCCGTTGTTGAACCGTTAGGGGAATGTAATAGAACCCTCCAGTTTCGTTCCAGTTGATTTGCACTAAGAGAATATGGCAATGCGGATAATAACTCTCACGAAATTCTTGGGCCTTCTGAGCATCTACAGTCCATATAAGCTTAACTCCTCCCAGGCTTTTGCCCGTGATGGTTTTTACAGAAACGGGTTCTCCAAACAATTTGGCGTCTACTTCTGGTTCCGTAATTGGTATTTCCGTCTCTACATTTTCCTCACCAAATTTGTAAATAAGCAGGGCTACGATGATCCTTTCACGAACCGATCCCACCTCCATTCCAGTTATGCCCGCTCGGGAACTTTCTAATTCCGCAAGCTGGAACAGGTATGGCAGGCGTTTTCTGATTTTCTCTTTAAGCCCTTCATCTTCAAATATTTCTTTTAGACGATTGGGCATGCCTTATTCCTCCATATCTCCCTGGGTGAGAAGAGTTCAAACTCAGTATAAGGATAGTACAACCTAATTTGTGTCATCTTTCTAAAGCCATAAACCTTTTTCCAGTAGAATCAACATCTCATCAGAGGATAAGAAATTCCTTTTCCGCTGCGACAGCTGAATGAGCATTCGTGCACCGA
>POCB01000205.1 GCA_002899805.1 Fervidicoccus sp. | reverse complement strand
CAGCCTGTTCATTGGACATCCTCTGTCCAGGTTCACCGATATGATGGTATCCGAAGAAGAAACTCCCGCGACATGGTAAGCTGAGCCGGAAATGCCGAGAGCGATATATATCTTCGGAGAAATCCTCTTGCCGCTTATACCAATCAACCTCTCAGCTCCAACGATTCCACTTTCAACGAGGGGCTTCGTACAGGCATACTCGGCATTGAGAAGCTTGGAGAGTTCCAAGGCCTGATTAAGCGTTCCACTTTGCCTTACTCCATCCCCCAATCCTACTACAATGGTAGCGTCTTCCAATCTAGTGCTATCAGCAGTCCTTTCCTCTAATATTTTCAATTTCTTCGGATAACTGCCAACATCGATGATCTTCATTGTTGGTACCGAGGTTTCCATTTTCTTAATGGGAAAACCTTTCCTTATAACAACAACGAAGCCCTCCATTGAAACCGAGAAATCCGCCCAAACGCTTTCATTCATCATTGGTTTCGTTATAACTATTCTTTCACTCTCCCTCTTCAACCTAACAGCATCTGTAACTATCGGGATCTTGAGTTCCCCGGCCAGAAGAGAGGATACCCAAAAGGATAAGGAAGAATCATTGAATATGAACGCCGAAGCTCCGAAGATTTCGCCAATTTCTCTTATTGCTCCTTTCAACTGCTCGGGAGAGAAAGGCCCTTCCCTTTTCAATAACCAAACATTCTCAAACGGGCACGGGACCTCCAATCCCAGAGAATCTGACGAGACCTCTGGGTCGAAGAGAACAAGGGAGCTATTCTCAGCAACGGAGAAGGAGGCAGAGCAGAGCTCGGCAGCCCTCTTGAGCGAAGACCTGCCCAAAGCAACAGCTAAAGCCTTCAAGTTAGCTCCCCACCCTCTTCATTATTATGTTGAGGAGCTCCTCGGGAGACTTCACTTCAACCGGATCACGCTTCTTCTCCTCTGGCTTCTGAGCTCTCAAGAGAAAGCAGGTAGCGGCGACTCTTTCTCCAGCCTCAACTATGACCGGCCTTCTCTTCCTAGCCTCCAGCTTGTCCCTCATCAGAACAGGTCTCGGGGGAAAGAGTTCCAGCATGGGAACTAGGATCGCCGGGAGATCCGAGACCAATAAAAGCTCACCATCCAGGAGGGTCCTCACCTTGATAATGTCATCTTTGATCTCTACTACTTCTTTTATGAAGGGAATGAAGTTCATGTTGAGGAGCCCCGCGACATAGCCTCCCAAGCAACCGAAGGAAGTATCAGAGCTTCTCTCCCCAAAAACTATAGCTTTACATCCTAGATCTTCTACTATGCCTTTCATTAGCAAAGCTGAAGAGTAGATATCTCCCACATTTTCTCTCTCATTAACATATAAACGCGCTTCATCGACACCTCTAGAGAACATTTCCCTGGCAGCAGCTTCATATCCCCCTTTCAGAACTGAGGCTCCCACGAGCCGCCAACCCGTCGCTTCCTTCAGCCTCTTGGAAAACTCAATTGTGGAGAGATCCTGCTCATCTAGCTTTCCTTCATCTTCCGAGAACTTCACAAAAGCTAGTATGCAGTTTTCCAAATCATATCCCACACATTTATACTTTTTAAGAATTTTCATTATTTAAAAAAGTATAAATATTTACACTACAAATATTTCTTTATCTAGAGGGAAAAGATATGTTTCGTTTACCAGAACTCAGGACAACTGTAGCATCGGTTGAATTTGCCAACCCATTCATTCTCGGATGCGGACCGCCCACGAGGGATGCCGAGAGAATAATAAGGGCGGCTAAAATGGGGTGGGCTGGCGCTGTTCACAAGACGGTGGTCATACCTCCCACCAAAGATCCAACCCCCCACATAATCCTCAGAAACATAGACGGCTATCCATTCATCA
>POCB01000247.1 GCA_002899805.1 Fervidicoccus sp. | reverse complement strand
CTTGTATCAATTTTAAATGATTGTTTACGGATGTTCTCGGTAGATGTTTCCCAGGTATTACTTCTGTGCGGTTTTTCTGTTGGGTTCTTTGGCTATGGTTTATTAACCCATGTGAAAAATGTTTTTTCGGTGGGTTTCTTGGGTGTGATCTTTGATCCTAAGAATGGTATGTTGATTGATGAGGAGACTGGTGTTGTTTTGGAGGAGAATGTTTTTTCTTACGAGGCTGAGAGAGTTCATGATCACGAGGATTATTTGAGGAGGTGGCATTACAAGACTGTTTCTCACATGACTCATGATTTCTCTGTTGGCTCTATCAGGGTCTCCGGCGGTGATGATGAGTGGCTTCGGAGCATCTTTTCTTTTGTGTCTAGTAGACTTAGTGAGCTTGGTGTGCCCAGGGATCTTCGCTCTGAGGTTATGTTTTTCCTGAGGAAGTTTATTAGTAGAATGTCTAGGCTGAGGATGAGGGTTGTTAAGAGGGTTTACTTGGCTGTTCTCGTGTATCTTGTTCTTAGGAGGAGGACTAGCATAAGCTTTAGGGAGGTTGCTGAGGTCTTTGGGGTGAGGGGCAAGAGATTTCTCCACATTGCCTCAAGAATTGTTGAGGCTGTCCCGGAGCTCGGTGGAGGATTTGATCTCTTCTCCCGCGTTATTAGAAAGATCTACTCTGTTGAGAGTGATCACGAGGTTCTATCCCGTGCAGAGTCTATTGTCTCGTCTCTGAGGGAGAGGGTTTTTAGTGGAGAGAGAATCCTCGGCTCCTCCGAGTCTGCTCTTGCCGCGGCGATTCTTCTTAGGGCGAGGCAGGAGCTTGGGAGAGAGGCTGTTGAGAGAGAGGTTGCTTCTCGAATGGGTGTTACCGAGGTCTCTGTCAGAAGAGCGTATAAGATGCTTTTCGGGGAAAAATTCTCCGAGTTCAGAGGCAACTGATTTTTTGAGCTATGCTACCGCTACTCTGATGCTTTCTTCCGCTATGTCGTCTATTAGTTTGTCTGGTGCGTATTCTGGGCTTGTCATTACTTCGCCGTATAGTGCTACTAGTAGTTTTCTTTTGTTCTCTTCTCCTCGGACTAGTTCTTCTGCTATTCTCCGGAATATTCTTATTGTCTCGCTCTGGCTACATGGGTTGCATAGTGTCTCTATTTCTACTCCGTGTTCGAATGGGTTTATCTTCTTTATTCTGTAGGTCTTGTCATTTCCTTCGAACACGTATATTGGTGAGTCTTTTGTGCTTGTCACTACCATTATGAGTGTTTTTAATCCTCCCTCCACGTACCCTGTTGATGAGGTGCATATCTTTCCCCCGTCTTCTGTCTCTACGCAGTCCTCTATCTTTACTGTGCTTGCGTCGTTTAGTAATGCTCTTATGTACTTCATTGCTTCTTGTCTTGGCACTCCCTCGGTTATTGTTCCGCTGTCTGTTCCTGAGAATGTTATGAGTTTTGTTTCTCCACCACTGTCTATGAATAGAACTGTTTTTCCGCCTTGTGTTAGTGCGATTGCTTTTTCGTCGAATAATGCTCCTCTCTCTAGCAGTCTTTCGGGGTTTGATGGATTTACAAATATTCTCTTATAATCCTCGTCGCTTAGTTCTCTCCCTATTGTCCCGAGTAGCAGAATTGTCTTCGTCCCATACTTCTTTATTGCTGATGCCACTTCACTATACGAGTGGTATACTCTGCCTCTCATGAGTCTTCTCATTATGTTGATGAATGCCTCGAATGCTTCTCTGTATTTCTCAAGCAGATCTCTGTATGCGGGTCGTGAGCTTATTGAGAAGAGCTCTGTTTTCCCGGTGTCCACGTTTCTCGCTGGGGACATGTAGTGAACTCCTGCGAGAAGTGGGTAGTAGATTTTTTCACCGGATCTGTAGGGGCTCCCA
>POCB01000298.1 GCA_002899805.1 Fervidicoccus sp. | reverse complement strand
GAGACGCCCGAAGAGCTCCTGCGAGGAGACTATTGGGTAAATCCGAGTGATGTATAAGATGAAGAAAGAAAAGGTAGTGTATGCTCCGCTTACCGGAAGACTTTTCTCAATAGAAGATGTTCCCGACCCTGTATTTGCGCAAAAAATAGTTGGCAATGGAGTTGCTATTGAACCTTCATCCAGCATCGCTTATGCTCCTTTTGATGGACTCGTCTCCGCTGTGGTGAAGGGAGGGCATGCGATTGCGATTAAGGATGAGAATGGTCTGGAATTGCTAATACATATCGGCATAGATACGGTGAAATTGAAAGGAGAAGGATTTAACTGCCTTGTGAAAGAGGGTGATGAGGTAGAAATGGGCGAGAAGATAATTGAGTTTGATATAGAGAAGATATCGGAGAAAGGCTTGCCTCTCATCTCACCAATTGTTGTGCTGACCGCAAATTGCCAGCTACACTTCCTTGCCCCACCGGGCTCATTCGTTCAAGCAGTTGATACCCCGATTTTTAAGATTTCGTTTTAAAAAATCAAAACAAGAAATAGCATTTATCATTTTTAGGATTTGCTATCACAAAAAGGCATCATACTTGAATTGACCTTTCCTTAAAAAGATATAAAATTCATTTTGAATATGGCTTATCCACCGCTTGAAGAACTCGGGAAGATGATAGATTATGCCGTGCTTCGTCCGGATACGAATGAAGAGACGATAATAAGAGCCTGTGAGGAAGCGAAAAAATGGCATTTCGCAGCCCTATGTGTGCACCCCTGCTGGATTCCCCTCGTGAGAACAAATCTTCAAGGCTCGGATGTTAAGCTTTGTAGCGTAGTTGCCTTTCCCCTCGGGACAAGCACTAAAAGCATTAAGGTCGCAGAAGCCAGAAATGCTATTTCGTTAGGGGCAGATGAGCTGGACATCGTCGCTAATCTCGGGCTTTTCAAATCAGGCAAGCAGGAGGAATTCCTCAATGAAATAACCGCCCTCGTTGAAACCTGCAGGATGCATTCCCTTACACTGAGAAAGGGAAATGTCTTAACGAAGATAATAATAGAATGTGGTTATCTTTCTAAAGAGGAAATCCGGCAGATTTCCTTGCTACTTTTGGAAACCGGTGCAGATTTCATAAAGACATCCACTGGCTTTGGACCTCGTGGGACATCTTTGGATGATGTAAGAACGATTAGGAATGTCGTGGGAGGAGCTATGAGGATAAAAGCAGCGGGAGGGATTAAGAGCCTGAACGATGTGATATCCTTTTTGGGAGCGGGAGCAGATAGGATAGGAACGAGCTCCGCTGTTCAAATAATGGAAGAATACAGAAGAATGATAGGTTCTTGAGAGATAAATGCGTTTCCTATCCACAAATGCTGTGGTTCTACGAAACTTTAATCAAGGAGAAGCGGACCGCTTAGTTATCCTTTACACGGAGGCTAAGGGCAAACTCTCCGCTATAGCGAAAGGGGCAAGAAAACCGAAGAACAGCCTTGCTCCTTTAACACAACTCTTTGCTTATTCTCATCTTCTCCTCGTTAAGGGCAAAACCTTCCATATAATCACTCAGGGAAGGCTTAAGCACGGTTTTCTTTCCTTGATTGAGGATATGGAAAAATTCGCCTTCGCTTCCTCAATTGTTGAACTGCTGGACAGAATGACTGAGGAAGAGGAAGCGGACAAAGATTTATTTGATTCTCTCCTCGCCCACCTCTATGTGATTGAGAAAGCTAAAGACCCCGAGCTAATCGCTCGCTCCTGGGAGCTGAAGCTTCTTTCCCACCTTGGGTTTAAACCCGAGCTTGATAATTGCCTTTTCTGTAGGAGGAAAATGGAGGGCAGAATTTTCTTCTCACCCGCAAGCGGAGGGCTCATTTGCGGAGAATGTATCTCCCATTCAACTGATGCCGTTCAAATAGAAAAGGAAACAAGGGATTATATGAAGAAG
>POCB01000024.1 GCA_002899805.1 Fervidicoccus sp. | reverse complement strand
TCACCAAGTAAATATATTTTTTCTCTAAAAAGAGGTTTTTTACCTAGGTATAACTATCTTATATGACTCTTCGTCGGGGTCTCCCGTGAATGTTACATCAGCCTCAACAGTTGCCCCAGTATCTCTCCTCTTTAGAACAACATGGTAGGTTCCTGGAGGATCTATTCCTATGCTTATATACTCAACATATCCTGGAATATCCATGTCCTTGCTAAATGGCGTAGTGGCTATGTCTGGGAACCAGTAGATCCATCCACGTCTCTTAACGACACGGTCTTGAAACACCCATAGATTAACAGTTACACCTGATGGAGATGTTATTGATAGTGTTATTGGTATAGGCGGTCTCTCAATACTGATTATGTAGTCTCTTACCCCACGCTTCTGAACACTAAAGACTAGAGTAGTCTCCTTAAAGCTTGGATCCCCTGGTAAGTTTATTGATACAGTAGATCCGCTGAACCAAAGCGGAGACCAGTATGGGTGTAGCCCCGAATCTCTCACAATGTTTCCGTAGGCGTCGTATGTAGTGAATCTCCACAGCAGAAGAGCATTAGTAAGTGGCTTATTGAAGCTCACGGTAACAGTATCAGTATTCATATCATATGTTACAGAGGCTATGTCATTCAATGTGTATTTATCATAGATCTTTACAGGATATATCTCTGGCGAAAGAATATCACCAAGCGATGTCTTCACATCAGCAACCCAGTTACCTGGATCAGGCAGATACCATTGATCAACAAACATCATTAGGTATCCTATGTTGAAATCAAGCGAGCCCTCACTAGGATTAATCCATGTCCTGTGAACATCTGTCCCAGCCACTAGAACCCTTGAATCACGCTCCAAAATATACATAGAATACCAATCACCTACTGGAGGAGGCAGATTCCTCCAAGTAATCTTAGCACTTATAACGTCGTTGGGATCCTCATACAGCTCAAGCTTAGACAGGTATAGATGAACCTCAGGAGCCCCAGGAGGCGGTGATGGAGGCGGAATAGGTGGTGGAGGCGGTGGAGTAGGGGTAGGCGTTGGTGATGGTGATGGAGACGGAATCGGTTTAGGAGGCATAGACGGTATAGGTATAAATGGCTTATAGTCGTATCTAATAGGTGGATAAGAAGTCCTGGGCTTATACACCGCTAGTATGATGATCCCTAGTAGAAGAAGCAGATACTGTATCATGGGTCTGCACTCACCTCCTTCTACCAGTTAATTTACCTATCTCATAACCCGCTAAGCCACCAATGATACTTGACACAAGTATCAGTATCGCTCCATCAATCTTGGCTGTTACGAGATTAATTGACTCAAGCACCGTGAGAGACACTATAGCAACTATCTTAACAAGATCACTTGACGACACCTTCACATGACTCACCAAATAAATATGTCCTAAACAAGAAAAGGATTTTTAGCTAGTAGCATGTGAAGAACATATACTTCCTCTCACTAGCATCAGCAACGACGTATATACCTCCTCTAATAGGATTAATGAATGCGTAGGATCCCTTGTCATCAATAACCCCAACTATACTGCGTATAGTCTCAGCAGAAACATTAGTTGCGAACACCACTATGTGCAGATTATCAATATTACCAATATACTTGGGGCATCCACGAACAGCCTCAGCAAGAGTGTTAAGAGCCTCATAACCCTTTGAGTGAAGCTGTCCTATGAACCGCATCAGATATATCCTATCAGCAATATACCTGATCCAGGGCTCTGAACCTGAGGGAGGCTTAGTCGGGAGACTCAGAGGCATCCATTGAGTATAGTATTCGACGCCTCTAATCATCTTCTTAGACGGAATAGGCATTGGGACAGCGGGGGTCGTGTATCTGAGATACTCAACAAATGTGTGTAGCTCAGCATCACCGCATGCATAAACAATCATTCTGGGGAGCCCAGGCATTAGATCAACACGTATCCCAGCGGTAGGGATCCTGACACTAAAGAGCTTAGCAG
>POCB01000057.1 GCA_002899805.1 Fervidicoccus sp. | reverse complement strand
TATCTTCTTGACCTTATTGAAGCTCTCTTCCTTTGGGATCCCTAGGCTGTAGACTATTCCCACAGCTCTATATCCCTTCGCAGAGAGGTCGCTTATGGGTCCAGTTATAGCCCTCCATCCCCAGTCACTTGGATCTTCCCATGGATATCTGCTCGCTCTCTCACTATATCCATCTATCTTAACAGCGATTCTGCAACCATCGATCGCCTGGACGTCATCATCTATCGGGAGGCAGGGATCCTCGACCATAACTGGTTCGAGGGTCCTCAGGATCCTCCTTATAGCCTCGACCTCTCCCAAATCGGAAAGCCTCTTCCCATCCATCTTTCACGCCCTCAGAGCCTCGTTGAGCCTCTTCAGCCTATTTCTCCCTTCCGAGAGGGATTCGTTGACGAGAAACAGGATATCATTCATGGAGCCTGCTTCTATAAATAGCTTTGTCCTGCTCTTCAGCGGGAGGAAGAGCTGAGTCCCACTTATGAGCTCCACCATGAAGCAGTCCTCTGATATGCTCATTATGCCCGAATGCTTGAACCCAGCCTGCCTCGCCACCCTCAGCATCTCCCCCGCCTCTTCTATATCCCTGCAGCATATGTGCAATATAGGTCCGCTCACTATCAGCCAAATGATGTCCTTCGGCTCCACCTTGAGAAGGTCCTCTAGCTCTTCCTCAGTAATTGGAGCGTGCTTCTTGAAGATTGGATGCTCATCGTCCCTCTTCCATGGGAACTCGGAGTCTACTGCGGAGATCCTGCCACTGCAGGAGGAGGTTGTGTAGCTCTTCTCCCTCGAGTTTATGAGGTCGAGCGTCTCCTCTATTCCTGGGTCAAGATAGCCGATCTCTCTATCTCTCTTTATCCTCTCGAGGAAAGCCGACTTCCTCCTCTCCCAATGATCCGCCATTTCCGCATCTCCGATCTCGCATCTGAATGTTTCACAACTTATGGAAATAGGTCTAATAGCGTCTCGGTCCTTGAAAAATAGCGGAGATCAAAAAAATAAGATTTTTCAATCCATCCGCTTTCTTCGAGGAAAAAACTTTAGGCTCGGGAAATGATGATGAGCTTTGTTTTAAAAACCTAAGCATACGAAATGCATATCTTGGTGAAAGTTCAAATGGGGAGAACCGGAACATCTCTGATAACATGCAAGATCCCGACCGAAATGGCCCAAGAAATAGATGATCTGGTCAACAGAGGTCACTTTGAGAGCAGGAGCGACGCGATAAGGTATGCCATAGGTCTCCTCTTGAGCTCAAAGCAGAGAGGAGATGAACAGGAAAGTGCCGTTCGAAGATAGAAGGCAGATGGGCGATAGGAGGAAGCAATATCCAGACCTCAGCGATGAAGAGTACAAAGTGCTCACATACTTCATGAGTAACGTTTCTGTAGGAGAGATACTTGCTGTGAGAGAGCTGGAGAGTATAATGGGTCTTAAGGAGCCCAGGAGAATAATAGAGTCCTTGATAGAGAAGGGATATATTGAGAGGGGGAGCGGCTGCTACAACCTATCCAGGAAGAAGTTCCCCAGGAGCTGATCCCTTCCCTTTCCGAATCCATCTTCCGCTTTTCAAATGACAAGTTAGGTTCTCTAAAAGGTCCCGCCTCCTGAGGCTGAAAAGAGAATGCATTGACTAGCTGGGACTCGAATCTAGGATCTTCGCGATATCATTTTCAAAACTCTAGGTTTCATACTTGAAGGCGGGGAAGCTTAAAAAAATGAGAAAGTTTGCGAGAGTGAAAATGTAAGCGGTTCGCAGGACAGTTCCAAACGGTACAAAAATCAAAACTTGAGAGAAAAGCTGGAGAAAAAATGGTAGTGGGCCCGCTGGGACTCGAACCCAGGGCCTCCGCCATGTCAGGGCGGCGTCCTAACCAGGCTAGACGACGGGCCCCCTATTTCGAGCTGCGAACTGCATCAACGCATCTCTAGATGCATGAGCTGGTTTTTCTCTTTTTCTTTGCTCGAACGGACTTTATAAAA
>POCB01000047.1 GCA_002899805.1 Fervidicoccus sp. | reverse complement strand
CAAGCCGATAGTAGCAGTCTAAACCATTCCAAGTCGTTAGTGTTGCTCCGCTGAATGGGACAGATGTGGTGTTAGGTGCGACAGGCATCTATGTCTCCACCGCCCCCTCCTCAATTATTTTTGTTGCGTATCTATCAAGTATCATTCTAACAACATCGCTCCTAGACATACCAGTTAGATACGCTAAGTAGTCTATTTTCTCAGCAAGCTTGCTAGGGACTCTAACACCTATTATCAGGTCATATCTCTTCTTCCTACCTCTCAAACCCTTAACCTTATACTCCTCAGTCATGGCTCTACATCTCAGCTATTCTCCTAATTAGGTCAGTAACCAATGCGTCGTAGAGCTCCTTCAAAGCAATAATCAGACTAAGCTTAAGAACAGGGCAGGAGTGAGTGCCTAGAATAACCCTGGAGTTGTAGAGAGGATCCTCAAAGAACCTTGGGTAAACAACATCAACACGACACAGATGATTACCAGAGTCATCCACGTGAACCGTGAACTCAGCAAGCGGAACATAGTCAGAGAGCCTAGAGCTCTTAAGATACTCATTGAAGTCCTCGACCCTAGTCTCCTCACCGTATCTATAGAGAATAAATCTCTTCACAGTAGGCATACTACTCAACCAAGTAAATATATGCGTTAGAGACTATTTATTCAATAACCCCATATACCCATAATACACATATATGCCATAAAAACCCTATTCCACGAAAGAGAGATATTTACTGGTGATTAAGATGAGTCTCCCCCCACCACCAGGAGAGATAGGAGGAGAGATAAGAGATAAAAGACAAGAACTACTATACAGATACGAAAACCACCTAATAACCCCAGTATTGATAGATTTAGATAGATTGATCCATAAACTACTCGGTGGAGAAGCATACATTCTTTACCCACCAACACTATCAACGGATCCTGTAGCGGGAGATAAGATATGTGCGGTAATAAGAGCATATATAAATGATTCAAAGATCCCTTACACCGCATTACAAGAGTTCTATAGAGAGTTGAGAAACGCCTACGCTACTCTGCATGTAGTGACGAAATACATGATCCATGTAAAGAACCTAGCCCTAGACATGTTCAGGAGAAGATTAAACGTAGACATGGATATATGCATATACAACCCACAGAGTCAAGAGCCCTCGAGTCTATCTAAATACATAAATGAACACGTGAAAGGACTTATACTGACCCTGATCATTCCCCTGACAGGACACAGATTCGAACCAGAACTATTCTACAGCAGTCTACCTCTACCACCACCAGCGTAGCCTTATAAACAAGAAAAGTGTTTGGTGAAGACTGCGATGTCTGTTTTCCTGAGCCCGAGAGAGCTCACGAAAGAGGATGTGATGCTACTATACAGATACAATAATCAGCTAGTGTTCCCAGTCCTGGATCGTGTGGGTAGATTAGTTGAGAAAGAGCTCAGCGGAAGAGTATATATGTTCACGCCAGCGTCAATGATTAGAGAGAGGACAGGGGCAAAAACAGTATATGCGATGCTGAGACTGTATGTGGGAGAGCCCTTCATCAGACTTGAGGAACTCAGGAGATTCCTTGAGGAGAGAGGAAAGATCTATGTTGATTGGTATATGGAGAAGAGATACAGGATCCTCATAAGACACGCATTCATAGATGAGCAGATGAAGAGACTCAACATAAACATAGAGCTATACATATACAACCCACATCAACAGAACCCGCAGAACCTCGCACAAGAAATAAAAGAAGTTCTCGCATCACACACATGGCATCTTCTACAGGCACTAGCTAAGAAGTAGATTAAGAAAGAAACTACTTAATAAAAAAAACTCTTTTTCTAATACTTATTTTTCACTTATCCACTTCTCAACCATGTGCCTCGGGATAGTTGCGACAATAGTTAGACTTACTCCTCCCCAGCACCCTCCGTAGTCGTCGATTAGCACTTTTATTGAGTGCTGATCCTCAGAGAGTATCTCTACGCACATCGCTCCTCCGCAATCGGCT
>POCB01000101.1 GCA_002899805.1 Fervidicoccus sp. | reverse complement strand
CGCGATGAACCCATATGCCTACATTTTGGCTTATATACCTTACATGATAATAACCTTCCTCATATTTGCATTCTCCATCAGAGGTACAAGCTATGGTGTGAGGGGATTCTTGGCTCACCAGGCTAATGAATATTTAGCATTCTTCGGCATAACCATGGCATTCATCTCATTTTTGCTTGGAAGGAAGATCCCGTTCAAGGTCACCCCTAAGGGAAAGGGGATGAGGAGCTTTAAAGCCATAATACCGCACATAATAATCTTCATCCTCCTCATAGCTTCTGTAGTAAATGGTTCGTATTGGCTCTTGACTTCAAGCCTCCCAACTGAGAGGGGCGCTATAGCGGTAAACCTCTTCTGGGCGCTGTGGCACATAATATTTCTCTCTCTCACAATATACTTTTCTCTCTCTGGCTTGAAGGAGGAAAATGAGGGGAAGTACTTCGAGGAAGCTTTGCAGTAAGAGAAATTTTTTATAAAAAAATTTTATATTTAAACAGCTCATATTTTAAATTAAGGTGCAAAACTTTGGGAAAGAACAAAGTCTACAGAGGGTACAAGTCTTGGAGCTTTTTGGAGGAGGGGAAGGATTACAGGAAGTTCAGGCTAGCGAAGGAGATAGGAAGGGTTCCATCGAAAGCTATCCCGCTCTCGAAGGCGGAGGAGGAGAGGTTCGAGTCATTCCTCGAGAATAACATAGTAGTCTCAGTACACGATCACTCATTAGTTTATCCTGAAGATCCTGGAGAGTTTATGGAGTACGCGAGGACTGGTAGGCCTTTCATAGGTTATGAAGGCCTCTCAGCTTCAGGGCTCGATGCGGTCTTTGAGAACATGATGGATGGGGAAACATATACTTATTCTCCAGATTCCTGGAGCTGGGAGAACCAGGTCTTTCAGATAGGGATGATCCAAAGCGATGTGGATCACCAAGATATGGTCTTTATTGGAAGGAGGGTTGAGGACATTGAAAGGGCTCATAATGAGGGGAAGATAGCAATGATACTCTCTCTGGAATCAGCTCCTTCTATAGGAGATGATATCGCTAAGATAGACGCTCTTTATGGGCTAGGAGTGAGGGTTATGGGGGTTGTCTATGGAAATAACAACGAGTTCGGGAGCGGGCTTACGAGCAAGAAGGACAACGGGCTCACAGATCTCGGATATGGGCTCATTGAAAGGTGCAACAAGCTTGGGATCCTTATAGATGTAAGTCACGCTGGAGATAGGACTGGAATGGAGGCTGTAGAAGCATCTAAGTACCCGGTGGTTGTTACACATGCAGGCGCTAGGGCTCTCTGGCCTACTAGGAGAATGAAGCCTGATGAGCTCATACATGCAATAGCTGAAAAGGGGGGATTTTTCGGTATTGAAGCCGCTCCTCACAGTACATTGACGAAGAACCACCCAGTTCACAGTATAGAAAGTGTTATGGAGCACTTCCAATATGTGGAGAAGCTTGTGGGAATAGATCATGTCGCATTTGGTCCGGATACGCTTTTCGGTGATCATGTAGCATATCACAAGATATTCGGAGGTGCATCAGCGCTCAAGGCTCTTTATGATCTCGCACCAAACTTCAAGTCAGTGGAATATGTAGATGGGCTCGAAAATCCCTCAGAATTCTCAAACATAATTAGGTGGATGATAAAGAACGGATACTCCGATGAGGAGATTTCCAAGGCTGTTGGAGGCAACGTGATCAGAGTTCTAAAGAGCACATGGATCTGACCTCCCCTCTCCTCTCAGGAAAAAGCTTCCTTCATGTAGTTCATGGGTTCTTTACCCTTTAAAATCGCCCAGGACTGCTACAGAGAGGCTATCGCGATCGCCAGGGTCTGGCTTAGGAACCAGAGGAGAGGGAGGATATCAGGTGTAAAAACGTTTAGAATGTGGCTAACCCATGGACATGGATACAATCGCTATTCTAAACATTGAGAGGAGGGCTTTATCCATTGTCTAGATGGAAAAGGGGATCTCCGATCCTCTCGAATGCCCTGCAGAT
>POCB01000045.1 GCA_002899805.1 Fervidicoccus sp. | reverse complement strand
AATTCAGCTATTCTTTTTAAGTACGGCAGGTCGAACTCCGCTATTAAAAGGAGGTCGCGGTCGCCAGGCTTAATATGCTGATCTCGAGGCATATCAAGGCGCCTTGGGCAACGCTCTCTGTACTCAACAAATGAAGGAGATAGTAGATGTCGAGATCACGTGATCTTAGGCTTGACTATGAGCAGGTTTACAGGCTATTGCTCTCCAGAATTAAAGAGTATATCGACGAGAGGGCTTCCGCCTTTCCCTGTTATGCCTGCGTACTCTTCCAGCTCAGGAATGGAACGAGAGTAAGCGAGGCTGTGGAGGCAGCTATAAAATTTGTAGATCAGAGGTCTAATGAGGTCTATGTTAGAGTTAGAACGAGAGGGGTCTGCTACGAGAGGCTAATGATCCTCCCCGAGGGGCTGAAGATTCAGGACATAGCTGTGTTCATAGAAATACTATCGAGGGGCAATGCTGCCCTCAGAGTTAAGGTCTATGCAAAGAAGATCCTTGGGATAAATACTCAGAGCCTGAGGTATGCTATAACGTATATGCTAAGAAGCCTTAGCAGCCTCCGATGCGCTCATCTAACACCACTCTTTGAAGCTCGGTTCTCGCCTTTGGCTTTAGCCTAATAACAAACTCAGACCTCTTACCGGTAGGGCTGACGCCGCTGTAGTAATTAAACAACCCACGGCAGCTGGGGCACGAGAACATACTAACATTATAGAACTTATACCTCCAAGTCTGGATAAGCCTGAGCTCTCCATCAAAGCCGCATTATGGACATCTAACCATGCCCATCGCCCTCTTCCTAATAATTACCCTCCCATCCTCAAAAATTCATTCCACCTCATCACTCTCCCCAATTCCTAGGAGCTTCCTAACCTCTCTACGCACAGTAGTCCTATAGCCCCTCCCAACCTTAGTCTTAGCAAGTATTGGCATGACTCTATACAACCCACTATAAGATCCAGTATAGGATTCAATAGATCATAAGCTTAGATTCTGAAGACGGATCCTACCCTTTCAAACACTTGCTTACTCATGGTGCATGGATGACTCTGTTAAATGACTTGGCTAAGATTTATATAGACATAATTGCACACACATTAATAGGAGCTATGCTTGGGAGATGATGGAGAGGAGGATCATGGGTTCTAAGGGATCTACGAAGCCGGGAGCAGAAGTATTAGTAAGTATAGACGTGGGTAGGAGGAGTAGAAGGGGTAAGAGGAGGAGTGGTGGCTCCTCAGGCGCAACTACTCTGCTTGATAAGTGGTTTAAATCTATAGGTGATTTATGATGAGTAGAGAGCAAAAGGAGGAGACCCCTCATATAGTCTATGAAGTTCCGCCAAGCGTGGATCCCGAGACCTGGGCTAATATACAATCTAAATCGATCGATGTTAGACTTAGGGAGATCGAGTTTGAGAGGGAGAAGACTAATGCTTATGTAGAGCTTGCTAGAGAGGGTATGAATATTCTTGAGGAATATTATCTGAAGAAGATTCCTAGAATCACTTTACCAGCATACATTCTAGTGGGTGCTGTGGTTGTTGGAGCCACTATGCTGACGTGGCTGGGCAGAGTTAGTGGCGAGACATTCGCCTTCTTAATGGGTACTATCGTGGGGTATATAATATCAATACTATCTAAGCATATCTAACCCCCCACCTCCCTACCATGAAGGGTAGAGGCTTTCAGCTATAGTATATCTGGGATCCTAACTGTGATCCATGAATAACGGCGAGTTCCTGCTCAGCTTCTCCTCTATCTTCTCTCTCAGCTTTGTCCTAAGTATCTTGGTATCTTCTCTAACGATGGTCTCTATCCTGTTTTTCTCGTCTGTGAATTTTGATAGGCTAGGCTGTCTAGCTCCGCTCTAAATGCGAGGCTTTCAACCCTTTGTAATACATGTATCTCGAACTCGCAATAGATCATCTCAGAAAACGAATGGGTGACCGGGGCGGTAGTCCAGCAAGGTTATATCGGCAGGGTCATGAATTACGGAGACATACTGATCAGCACACC
>POCB01000193.1 GCA_002899805.1 Fervidicoccus sp. | reverse complement strand
AAGAACAATCTCAAGAAAACTCTTGTCAATCGACTCAAGAAATCTGATCGCTGAGGTGAACATATACACTATCCGATCCACTTGAAAAGGGAAGTACTTCTCGAGTAGAAAAAGCTTCTTGGCTGTGGACACAGAGTCGCTTATTCTCTTCACAAAGATATTCGTGCTCTCAATGTACTCAGTTATCAACCTGGCCTTCCCATGATCCAGTTCACCGAGCTCATCAGCAATTAACCTAGAGACCTCAATAGTCTCGCTCACATCTGTGAAAGACACATATCCCCCCAAAAATATTGTTCTTCCACAAAACGCTTTAATTACTTGGCTAGACTAACCCACTAACCACAAATTTGTGGTTAAGTGTGTGATCGCAGAAAAATCCTTTATTTAAGTAACTTTTCTCTCTACTTGTTATAATTAAGTTTCTTTAAGCAAATTATATCTGGGGCATGTCTTTGTTTAAGATTGTTGCTGACAATGTGTTTAAGGTGGCTGTTAATGAGCTAATTTACTTTCCTGCTTGGAGACATATTCCTTCGTGGGATAAGTCGAGTATTGTTTCTAGGTTCGGCAAAGAGATCATTGATTTATTTGAGAGATACGGCTCCGAGAAATGGGATTTTGGGTCTAGGAGACTTGTTATCGTCATGCTCTCAAATCCCTCGCGACAATCCTTTTTAGCTGGGTACATACTCTATGACAGAGTTAGTGGAGACATACTCTCAGTAGACGTATCAAGAGTGTATATCGGCGAAGACGAGATACATCTATTGGAGAGCCACGGTGATTTGTACCATAGCTCGTCTCGCAAAAAGATTCTTGATGTGAACGATGCAGTTTTCATATTGTTCTTCATCATGCTCCTAAGAGACTTGGCTATGCGTGGAAGATTTGATTTGATTTCCAGGGCTGTGGGCGGTAGATGGCTTGATTATATTGAGGTCGGTGGCGAGTGGTTCAGATCCTCATATGAATATATGAAGATCCTTGGTTTCCTCTACAGGGGGCTTGGAGAGAAATTCATTGACGAAGTAGCTAACAATCCAAGTATCCTCGATCTCGATAGCAGATTGTTTGTCGGCGGAGAAGACTTCGTTGTTCTTAGGGGAAATAACGTGATCCTTAGGAGAGGGAGCGACTTACTGATAATATACAATACTTATCGCTCAGAGATTATTGAGTTGAGACGTAGTGAGCACCCGGAGCTGTTTAAGATACTCACGGCACTGATTGATGCGTCGAGGGATTTGATGAGGAATATGGTTAGGTACGACTATAGTGATGAGATATCTTCAGCAAAGATCCGCACAAGCAGTGGCGAAGCAACTGTTGTGCTGATAAGCAATGTCCCGCAAATACTAAGAGTGTCGGGTGGGCCGTCCAGCGTCGATCTCATAAAAGACATATTCTTGATAGAGTGTAGAGAGAGATGCTTCATATACGACATATGGAGATCATTCATAAACTATCTCTCAGCCGTACACATGAACCGCACAGCAACCGTGCTCAGATACGAGATCGGGGAAGACAACCTACCCGAGTTCATGGAGAAATCACTAATCATAGACGCCATAATCAATAGAGACAGATACCCTAGGCAGTTCGTCAATATAGCACTCAAGAAACATATGAGCGAGAAAACCTTCATCATAGAAGTAGCATAAGTAGATCCCATCAAGAATTTTTCTTGGGATTCTGGTTTCAACACAAATTTGTGGTGTTGCGAAGCTTTCACGCAGATCCTTTGTGGGATCTACTACGCTGGGAGGATCTCCCACTCATATTTTTTGGTGAGGTACTTCGCTACCTCTTTCTTTACTCTTTCATTGATTCTTTCGATTCCTAGGATCTGTTTGAGGGAGTTTTCTCCGCTGGGAGCAATATCTGCTATTATTCTGGAGGAGTCCCCAAACTGAAATGAATATATCAAGCAACTATCTTCTTGATCTATGTCGCATGTGAACGCGAATATACTGTCCACAAGCCACTTATCGGATGTGGGTAAACGTGTGAGAATTGGCATTAGAATCACTTTTTTCCCATTGACCACGGTGTCGAATGTGG
>POCB01000199.1 GCA_002899805.1 Fervidicoccus sp. | reverse complement strand
GATTTGAACCCCGGACCACCGGCTCCGGAGGCCGGCGCCCTATTCCTAGCTAGGCTACGGGCCCATCCTGCATAAGTCCTCTTTCTTCATCAATGTGATGTTGCTCAAAACCTGAGACTTAATTTCATCTATTGGAAGATTTTTTGAAAAAAGCATTAGAAGCCTCCTCGCATCTACGGAAGTGCTAGCCCTTTGTCCAGCAATAGCGCAGAACTCAATCATCTTAGAGCTAGGACCATAAGTTCCAATCCTTCTGGAGAGCTCTATAATTTCTTCCTTGTCCATACCGATAAGTGGTCTAAGCACAGGAATATTAATGAATTGTTCTGTAGCGTAGAGATTATCGAGCGTTTGGCTAGAAACTTGAGCTAGGCTTTCTCCCGTAGCGATTGCTTTTGCCCCCTCTTTTTCTGCGATTGCCTCAGCTCCAATATACATTGAGGCTTTGAGAGCAACTGTTCTGAAGCCTTCCGGAAACTTCTCCAGATAAGGAAATACCCATCTATGCTCAACTATAAATATCTTGGGGCTATAGCCAAAGCACCAATTGCAAACGAGGCTCTTAACAGTGTCAAGGAACTTTTCCTTCTGTTCCTTCCCACCGATGTTGAAGAAGGCTATGTCAACCTTTGCTCCCCTTTTCATAAGCATCCAAGCTGCTACAGGAGAATCGAAACCTCCCGAAACCAGAGAAACTATTTTTCCTTCAGTACCAAATGGGAGTCCTCCAGGTCCCCTTATATTCTCTGTATAAATGAAGAATTTCCCCTTCCTTGCCTCTACCCATACAGTCACCTCTGGATTCTCTAAGTTCACTTTCAGCGCTCCCCTGTTGAGCAGCTCCGCCCCTAGTGCCCTTTCTATGTCCTTGCTAGTGAACCTATTTTCTTCGGCCCGGCGTCCTCTAACCATAAAGACTTTTCCCTTAACTTCTTCTTCAGCTATTTCGGCAGCCTTTGCGACTAGATCTTCTAGATTTGAATACTCGCCTTCAATGGCCCTGCTGACTCCCGTTACTCCAAACACTTTAGATATAATAAATGCCTCTTTCCCATCTTCGGATATCCCTTCCACTAAAATCCTACCAGGAAGAACCTTGACAGTGGCACTGTTAAACCCCGATTCATTTAGAGCCTCTTCTATATTTCTTGCGAGCATCGATTGCATTCTCCTTCTCGCGAATGAACCCTTTACACCTATTTCCCCGAATTTTATCAGGATACAATTGTATTTCAACTTCTCTTCACCTCAAGCATTAAATGAGAAAAATCCTTGCGAAATCTCTCTGTAAACACCATCATGATTATGATTCATACTCAGATTCTTCAAACCTCGATAATTAAGGTTCCTCATATTTCATTTCAAAAAAAGGTTTTTATGCGATTGGTTCTCGATGACTCATGTTCGATGTACTGAGCTAAAAGTAAGATATGAAAGTGTTAAAAAGGATGTCAATATACTATTAATACGGGCGTTGGACTTATGGATACTGAAGAGAAGGTCGCTGTTATTTTGATCATAGGTGGAATTGCTCTCCTAGTTCTTTTAGGGTTCACGGTCTTGGCATCACAGGTTGATTGTCCTAGTTACATGCCTCTCTATTCTCAACCAGGCCTCAAGCTCGTCTATAATATAACATACGTTCAGGGTAACTATACGGAGAGGGAGATTAGAGTTGAAAGTGTTGTATCGAGAGATCTTGGTAGCTACCAAGCTAGTATATTGATCTTGAACGTGACCGATGGAGCTTCTCAAATGGTGACACTCTACAACTCTACTCATAATTACTCGATAAAGGAAGGTTATGGAATGGAGGGGATAGGGCTCATAGACAATATGCTACCTGTCGGAATAAGGGAGTATAAAGTTTCAGGAATCACATTCCTAGGAACCAGATATTACGATCCAAACAGTGGGGCAATTGTTACCGTTGATTCGAATACAGGCATCATATTGAGTATAGAATATACTGGACTAGGAAGCTACTATAATGCCTCATTAATAGAAATTGAGGGTGGGACTTACTGCCATGCCTGGTAAATCGAGAGTGCATGTTAGAGTTTACGGAAGAGTACAGGGGGTATTCTTTAGGGCTTTTATAAAATCTGTGGCAGAGGAACTGGGGATAACTGGATGGGTTAGGAACGTAGAGGATGGAAGCGTGGAAATAGTAGCAGAGGGAGAGGAAGAAAGTCTTCAGAAACTGATTGCTGAAGCGAGAAAAGGTCCTCCACTTGCGTTTGTTGAGAGAATTGAAGTGGAATGGGATGAATACAGAGGAGAATTCACAAACTTTCAAATAAAGAAGAGATCTTTTTCTTAAGAACCATGAGATCTGCTTTAAATACTACTTCGAAGAAGAAGAAAAGGAGGTACTAAGCATTGGCACTACCAAGTTCCCTCTATGATTCCTTAATAGTCATAGCTATATCAATAGTTATATTTGTTGTTGGTATACTAATAGGAAAAGCACTTGGTTGGGCCACCAGAAACCTGTTGGAAAAGGTCGGAATAAACGATTGGATAGAAAGGTTTGCGATAGGTAGAGCTATAGCCAAGTCTGGCTTTAAGCCGAGCGATTTCTTCGGGAGAGTCACATCTTGGATAGTCTATGCTTCTACGGTTGTTCTATCTCTTTATTCTACGACTTCCTTCCTCAACTTAGTGGAAGCTAGCTTCATCCTAAAAGAGATATTAGTAGTCTATATAGGCGGATTTGTGAAGGCTTTCGTCGTTATAATAATTGGCTTTCTACTAGTGGATTCCTTCGTAGGTTATCTTTATAAGGCGCCTGAGATAGAGTCAGAATTAGAATTTATTGGTCCTGTTGCCGAGTACTTGAGGATCCTTTTGTACATTGTGACAGTTGTTTTCGCTCTTGAGCAGGGAGGGATCGAAGTCGCTTTCCTATCATCTATGCTTATTCCAATAATGTGGGGAATTACAATCATGATGGTCATAATCATCCTCTCGAGATCAATTTCTAAGCACTTTAGAAAGGAGGGGAACGGAGAAAAATCTTGAAAACCTTTTTCTTTAAATGAAGGGGATCTCCCCTTTCTTAATATAACTGTCTAGAAATGAAGGTAATAGCCTCAACGCGAACTTTCTCATAAAATTTGGGGCTTTAGAAAGGAGGCTAAGGATTCTCGATTGGGATCTCATCTGCCTCTCTATTTCACCCATCCTTCCCATACGAAAGCTCCGCAAATATGCCTCTTCAATGGAGAGACCTTCCGAAAGTTTCTTCGCAAATTCTTTAGAGTGATACACAGAGGGTCTGATCCCTTCTCCGGTGAGGGGAAAAACTGTACCCGCCGCCTCTCCAATCTTGAAAATCCCTCCTCTATTGTCCGGCGATGGGTACTCCAACGTAATTATGGAGGTAGATATTTCCTCGACGCTGGGCTTATTGACAATTTTTTGAAGATATTCGAGAAGGCTATCCCCGGGCTTTCTAGAAAGTAAGGAACCATAGCCAGCATTAAACTTCTTCCCTTTTGATGGAAATATCCAGTAAAAACCAACATTTTTTGGATCGAAGTCCAACAAGACTCCTTCGTAAGGTATTTCTCCTTCAAGTATAGCTCTCGCTATAGGAATTCTCCTCTTCTTCTCTTCCGTAAAAGGACCTCTTGCATCAATTGTGAGGAATCCATTTTCAGTAAATGGTCTCAATCTAGCACACTTCATTTTTCCTCCTAATCTTATGACTTCTCTTCGCATAAGGGAAATCCATTCCTCCTTATCTATTATGAACCATATGGGAGTTGAATAGTGCCTTTCTGCGATTACATTTCCTTCGATGCTTATGTAGAAATCCTTCACTTCTTTTATAATTGGTGGATCTATATCATAAATTTTCATATCTTGATTGAGTAAAGCTTCACCGCATGGTTTTTTATATGGACACTCCCCATCGTAGAGTTCAAGGCTATCTATATTGAGGAGAGAGAGAGCTTCTATAGCGAAAGAACTGCCAGCAGGTCCAGCACCAAATATTCTTACTTTCTTTATGCTCATCCTCTTTCCTCTCCTAAAGGTTTGAATTTTTGCATATTGTTTTTTGTGTGCAATTAGATTTTACCTTGTATCATAAACTGAAAAGCACCATTCTATGTTTTTGTATTAATCATAAATGGAAGATTGCTTGCTCAGAATAAATTTATTAAGTTTTATTCAGAAGCAAATGCACACGTTTACCGAAAAGAGCCTCGCTCTAAAAATCGGGAGAATCGGTATAGAGGTGCTAATCTATGTCAGTTGGTAAAGCAAAGGGCATTAATACTCATGGACATTTAGGCTGGGTTACAAAGAGATGCAGGATATGTGGAAAGCTTATGGACGTGACAAGGCAGATAGTCTATAAGTGCCCCAATTGTGAGAAGAAGTACGGAGCATATTTCTGCGAAGCTGATGCGAAAATCCTTCACTATAAATGTCCCTATTGTAAAGGGCAACTCGTCCTTTTCACGGAGAAAGGGAAGTAAAAGGAGTGCTCAATGAGTATAAACTATTTGTGGCTCGACCCCCACAGAAGGGTTTTAGAAATAGGACCTCAGGAAGACGGCTCCTATATCTACTTCATTGATACCTTCGTAAGATGCAAGGAGTTGCTCTCTCCTCAAAAAGAAATAGAACTCAAGGTACAGGGAGGTATATCTTTAGCAGAAATTCCTTTGCTGTATGAGGAGACAATGAGCCTGAAGGCTGAAGTTCTGATTGACGAAGAATATGGAATTGCTCAGGTAATAAGTATAGAATTAAGATCCAAAGAGAAAATGAACGAAGGAAAGTTGATTGAGGAATTGAAAAGAGCAGAATCCTCGATACGCAATTTTTGCTTCATAGCATGAAAATTCTGCTTACTTCAAAACCAATTTTGTGAAAATTTAAAAAAGCAATGAAAGTAGAATTGATTTTTATGAATATCTTTTATTAATCATCTTTCCTAGGTGGATTCATTGTTTTTGAGAGTGATAATTGAGATCCCTTTTAATATTGCTTGCTTCAACAAATAATACAGTGCCAAAATATATTAGACCAGAGTGATAGCTTAAGTTTTAACAGTTCAATATTCAGGTGGTGTAGCATCTATGTCCGAGAAATATGATGTATTGATTGTAGGGGCTGGACCGGCCGGTTCAACTCTTGCTTATCTTCTTTCGGTAAAGAATTCGTACAAAGTTGCCATATTCGATACACGCTCTTGGGAAGATCTTTGGGGTAAGCCCTGCGGAAATGCCATAGGTGCGCATCACTTTAAAGAGCTGGGGATCCCTTCCCCCGCAGGAGATGAGATAAAGCAGGTGGTGAAGGGCATAAGTATCTACAGCCCCAGTGAGAGAGTAGTATTTACTGTTTACGGTGAAGGATACATTATAGATAGAAACAAATTGGGCAATAGGCTAATGAGAGATGCTGTAAATAGGGGAGTAGAATTTTATCCAAGGACACATGTGCTTAGACCTTTATTGGAAAATGGAAAAGTTGTAGGAATTGAAGTAGAAAATGTGGAGGGGAAAAAGGAGTATAGAGCGAATGTAGTGGTGGATGCTACCGGTACGGCAGGAGTGTTGAAAAGAGGTCTTCCCAAGGATTGGCCGGTCTCAGAGCCTCTCGATCCGAGAGATAGCGATGTCGCATTCAGAGAGATAGTTGAGCTCGACTATGAAGTCCCCAATAAGGATATCATTAGGATATACCTGAATCAGCAAGTGGCGCCAGGAGGATATTGGTGGTTCTTTCCGGAAGGAACTAACAAGGCAAATATAGGTCTAGGAGTTCAAGGCGGAATGGGATATCCAAGTCCTATGAGCATTTATATGAGCAAACTTATGAACAGACCAGAAATTTCTAGACGAAAGAGGGTCTTATCCAGTGCTGGTGCGAGTGTTCCAACAAGGAGACCCATAGATAGCCTAGTTTGGAATGGATTTATAGTCATAGGTGATGCTGCCTTCACAGTTAACCCGGTGCATGGAGGGGGGATGGGGTATGCTATGATTGCTGCTTATTGGGCATCCAAAGGTATAGAAAGAGCCCATGAAATTGGAAACTTTAGTGCTTCAGAACTATGGGAGGTAAATACAGGCTACATGAGGATGATAGGAGCTAAGCAGGCATCTCTTGAGCTCACTAGAATATTCCTCCAGAACCTCAGCGACAGAGATTTGGAGTTCATCATGGAAAAGAGGGTTGTAAGTGAAGAGGATGTGGATATACTAGGTAGGAAGGGAGAGTTGAGAGAAGGCAGCATTGAGAGAGCAACGAGGATAGTCGATGATTTCTTCAAGGTTCTCAAAATGTCGTCGAGACCATCCCTATTACTCAAACTCAGGGCGCTGCAGAGCTTCATGAACAGAATGAAATCTCTATATTTAAATTATCCAACCTCTCCCACAGGATTGAGAGCTTGGCAGGAATCTCTAAAAGAGTTGAGAAAAGAGTTCTCTGAAGAGCTCAGTTTAGGGAGATGAAGGAGTTTTTTTGTCTTTTAGTTTGAGTTCCTCTACATACCCATATGCTCCATGTGCAGCAACTGACCCCTGGGCAGCTGCTGTTATTATCTGTCTGAACGCCTTCCATAGGTCTGTGCAGTCTCCAGCCGCAAATATTCCTTTTACGTTCGTTTCCATATACCCATGTACTTTTATGAATCCGTAGTCATCGGTCTCAAGTCCCAAGTTTTGAATGAAGGGGAGGTCAGGCTCGAACCCTATCTCCAGAAACACACCTTTTACAGGGATCACTCTTTCCTCTCCTGTCTTCAGATTCTTAACTCTTATACCTGTGACACTCTTATCTCCAAGTATTTCTGTTACTACAGTGTCCAGCACGAGTTCTATATTAGGTTTGGATTTAACCTCCTCTACTAGTATGGGCTGGGCTCTGAATTCGCTCCTCCTGTGGATCAGAAAGACTTTTTTTGCGTAACTACTCAGCAATGTTGCTCCTTCCATAGCAGAATCCCCTCCACCGACAACTGCTACTGCATCAGCATCTTTGAAGAGAGCGGCGTCACATATACTACAATAGCTGACTCCTCTACCAACGAATTCTTTCTCCCCAGGAACGCCAAGAGTTCTTCTCTTCAATCCTATAGCTATTATTACTGCTTTCGAGCGTATCTTCATTCCACGCTTAGTCGTTGCTAGGAATCCTTCTCCGTCCCTCTTGACCTCAGAAATCCTGTCTTGAATTATCTTTACTCCATAAGACTCGACATGTTTCCTGAATCTTCCAATAAGCTCACTTGCAGATATCCTCTCGAAGCCAAGATAGTTCTCTATCTCTGAGGTATTGTTAAGCTGCCCTCCCAAAAATTCTCCCACAACTAAAACGCTCATTTTATATCGGGCAGAGTACAGTGCTGCTCCAAATGCGGCAGGTCCTGCTCCTATTATTAATACATCTACTTCAGCTTTCTCTTCCTTCTGTCTTGGAGTTCCTAGCCTAAGAGACAAAAAGAGATCACCTCCATTGAAATATGATAATGATTGTTTAAAGATTATGTTATTATTTTTGTTATGATAGGTCCCAGAAGGAGATTAGATCCTCAAAAATTTTCTGATTTTTGGAAAAAAGAAATACCAAAAAAGAAAGAACATCCAAAATAAAAAACGTATTTTAAATTTTATGAAATAAATAAAATTTTGAACCAAAAAATGATTTAGCATTAATTACTTTTGTCCGTTTCCGCTTCTAGTAGAGAGAATAAGTTCTAGATAGGTTCTTTTCTCAACTTCTCCTTGAATATTCAATTTTTTAAGAACAGCTAAAATACAATCGGCATTGCAATCATTCTTTCCCTCAATTTCCACATATGTGCCCAGATCATCAACCCTGTCAAGTGATATTTTATAGGAGTAACAATCGAAATCTATCCTAACTTTCCTCACTTTCGCGAAATCAATGAAACCGACAGCTTTCAGAATATTGAGAAGATTAGCCCAATCCGATACTGAAACGCTTATCTCTTCTCTAGACTTTACTCCTTTCTCCTCAATTCTTTTTCCTTTGTAAGTGAGTTCCGCTTCTTCTTTTGTGTTCGCTCGCTTCACTCTGAGTCTAAGGGCTTCATCTCTCTCTGCCATATCATAACATGGATGTGATAAATAGTAGTCAACTAATTCAGCCTCTTCGAGTTGAACGCATTGTTTAGAGAGAGACTCCTTCAACCTCTTTAATTCGCTTTCATATACTTTGAGTTTGATCTCGACTTCCAATAGAGTTCACCTAGAAAAATCCAGGGGTAGCTCGCTACCTTCCCAGACAGCCTTCACCTTTACCCATTTCGATATTCCACTTCCTTTTATCTTAGGGACTAAAACCTGTTCTATTTGAAAGACACCAGCTCTTTCCTTCATATAAACAGTTATTACTACGGGAGTCTCCTCAGTGCTACCAATAGTAACCTTTTCTATGCTTAAGGCAGATATAGCATGTATGTCATTTTTTCCCATTCTATATGGGATTCTGGCCCTTCCTTCAGACATGTCAGTACCGTCGGCAACCTTGACACATCCCGCTTCTATTGTCAAAGAGGGGACATCGAAACTTGTAGCGTAGATACCATGCATGACTTCTTGGCGAAGCTTAACCCTCTTTTTTTGGTCATCTGGGAAAAGTGATAATAAAACTCTATCGAGCAGATCCTTTGAGAGAAGGGCACCAATGAGTTCGTGATTCATCCTGTGAACGCTATTTCCGATGTCATGGAGAAGAGCAGCAAGCATGACAATCAATTCGGCCTCTTCTATGCTAGATGATGTTCCATCAGAAATTGTCGTTGGAGTGATACTGTGAGCAACTATTCTTCTGAATATTTCCAAGCTGGAGCCGGAAACTATCTTCGCATGAACGGGGCCGTGGTCATTATACTTGAGCCTCTTTACTGCCATTACATTACTCATCTCAAGCATAGCTATGTACTCAGAGTCTGACCAGATAATGTCCATTGCTTTTCTGAGCATCGGGTTTCTCTGGAGGTGCTCTGAGATTAGGGCAGGAGATACGACAACCTCATCAGATAAAGTTTCGCTACCCATCTGAATTCAGCTCCTCTTTCAGTGTATTGAGCAATATTTATAGGTTATTTAAATTTTAATCTAATTGTCTTAGTATTCGAGATAGACTGCTGCAAGGGGGCTAAAATTGGAAAAGAACACAAAATTCGAAGCAAAAATAAAAGAGAAAAGATGGGACAAATCCAAAGAGTTCGTGGTTCTGGAAAGATGGAAAAAAGAAGGGACACCAAGATTTAAAAGAGATGAGCTCAGTAGATCTCCTGTCTTAATAATTGATACTCCCCCTCCCTACCCAAGCGGAAAATGGCACGTTGCTGGAGCAGCCCATTACGTCCAACATGACATAATCGCTAGGTTCTTCAGGATGAGAGGTTACAATGTTCTCTTACCGTTTTACGCCGATCGAAACGGCCTTCCTGTAGAGGTGAGTGTTGAAAAGAAGACTGGATTGAATCCTCATGAGCTTTCTTCGACCCCGGAAGGGAGGGAGAAGTTTCTCCAGCTCTGCAAAAAAGAGCTCGATGAGGTGGAAAGGGAACTAGTAGAGATTCTAAGTAGACTTGGATGTAGTTACGAATATTGGAAAAATGGAACAGATAGCGAAGAATATAGGAAAATAACTCAGTCTACGTTCATAGATCTGTGGAATAGGGGACTGATATATTTCGCTGAACGACCCGTCAATTGGTGCCCTAGATGCAGAACAACACTCAGCGACGCTGAGCTGGAATACGTATCGAAGGAGACTTTTCTCTATTATATAAAGTTCACTTTGAATGATGGGAACTCAATAACAGTTGCAACAACTAGACCAGAGCTTCTCGGCGCTTGTAAGGCTATTATTTACAATCCAAAAGATGAGAGATATAAAGAATTAAAGGGGAAAAAGGCCATTTCCCCTATTTATGGAAAGGAGATACCTATAATTGAGAGTGAAGCTGCTGATCCTACATTCGGAACTGGATTGGTCATGGTTTGTAGCTATGGCGATAGTACTGATATGAGGCTTTTCAGAGAGCTCGGTCTCGAACCAATTGTCCTTATTGACAAAAATGGTAGAATGAATGAAGCTTCAGGATTCTTAAAAGGAATGAGCGTATCTGAAGCGAGAGAAAGGATCGCTCAAGAACTGGAAAAGGCTGGCGTGTTAGTGAAGAAAGAAAGGATTTCTCATACTATACCAGTCTGTTGGAGATGTGGGACACCGATAGAATTCATACATGTGAATGAGTACTTCCTCAAGCAGGTTGAATTTAAGGAAAAGCTGCTATCTGAGCTCGACACCATGAAATTTTACCCAGATATGCATAAGCAAAAACTTGTTGATTGGATAAAATCTGTCGCTACAGACTGGCCGATTTCCAGAGACAGGTATTACGGAACTGAAATACCGGTCTGGAAATGCAAGAAATGCGGGAACATACTCCTTCCAAAAGAATTCAAGTACTATAGACCTTGGAAAGATGAACCTCCATTCGAGAAATGCCCTCATTGTGGAGCAGGAAAAGAGTTTCTAGAAGGTGAAAAGAAGGTCTTCGATACGTGGTTTGATTCGAGCATCTCTATGTTATATGTTACGGGTTACAAAAGAGATCAAGAGCTTTTCGAGAAAGTCCGAGATTCGGTATTGAGACCTCAGGGTTACGAGATAATAAGGACTTGGCTATATTATAGTGTCCTCAGAGTTTATCAGCTCACTGGGAAGATGCCCTTCAAATGGGTCAGGATAACTGGTATGGGGCTCGATGAAAGAGGAGAGGCGATGCATAAATCGAAGGGAAACGTTATTGATCCGTTTCCAGTAATAGATGAATATGGGGCCGATGCTTTCAGGTTCTGGTCAGCAGCATCAGCTAAAGTTGGCTACGACTATCGCTTCAGCCATCAATTGCTGAGAACAGGTCAGCTCTTCGCTACCAAAATTTGGAATATTGCCAGGTTTATTTCCCAGTTCCCAGACCCAGGAGAAAATTTTGCCGGAATGACAGAACTGGATGCATCAGCAATAGCTCTCATGAGAAAGTACTTCAGGAAATATTTGAAAGGATTCGATGAAATGGATACTTTCGAACCGACGATGACAGCATATGAGTTCATTTGGAATATCTTTGCGAGCCATTATGTTGAAGTCGTAAAGAGGAGAGCATACAACGATTCTGGAATTTTCAGTGAGGTGGAGCAAAGATCAGCTTGGGCAACGCTTCATCTACTGCTTAGGGCTTCCCTAAAAATGATTGCTCCCGTAATGCCTTTTGTGACCGATGAAATATGGAGAAATATAGGATATGGAGATACGATCCATAAAGAAAAATTCGATGGTATTGATTTGGAAAGTAAGGGGGAGGAACAAGCTATACTCATGGAAATGGTCGTGAAGATAAACAATGACATTTGGAAGTTCAAGATGGAAAGAGGGATGAAACTCAATGATCCCATAAACAAGGAAGTTTTCCTTCCACCTGTGCTAAAGGTCGCCTCAAAGGATATAGAGAGCTTCCATAAGCTTGAAAAAGTTTCATATGTTGAGCCCCCATCGGATGCCAAACAAGTTGGAGAAATAGTTTGGATAAGGGAGTGAGGAAATCGCCTATGCTCGATCCATACAAGATAAGAGAGGATTTCCCTATATTTTCAAGTGAAAGCGGGAAAAATTTGGTATACTTAGATAATGCGGCTACGACTCAGAGGCCTAGGCAAGTCATTGAAGCTATAAAGTGGTTCTATGAGAACAAGAACGCAAATGTTCATAGAGGACATTATCCTCTCAGCGAAGAGGCAGATAGGTTATATGAAGAAGCTCATGAAAGAGTAGCCAAGTTTATAGGGGCACAAAGTTGGGAAGAGATTTCTTTCTTCCAGAACACTACACATGCGATTTCATCTATTGCTATTCCCATAGTCGAATGGGGGCTTTCGCAAGGAAAGAGGAGGATCCTCCTCACGGTCATGGATCACCACAGCAATATGCTACCATGGAGGAGGGCAGCAGAATTAATTGGAGCAGTGGTGGATTATGTTAAAGTAACCGAGGGGGGTTATTTAGATATGGTTGATTTGGAGAGAAAGATGAATGATGATCTGATTTTAGTTGCGCTTCCACATGCTAGTAATGTCACAGGAGCAATTAACCCAGTTGAAAAAATAGCTAGCTTGACCAAAAAATACGATGCACTCTTGGTTGTCGATGGTGCTCAGAGTATTCCGCATTTAGATGTTGATGTGAAAAAAATGGGGATTGATTTTCTGGCCTTCAGCGGACATAAGATGTTGGGACCATTTGGGATCGGAGCTTTGTATGCGAGGAAAGACATTGCTGAAGAGCTCACTCCAGTAATCACAGGTGGAGGTACAATAAAAGATGTGACTCTCGAAAAGATCGAATACGCTAATCTTCCATATAGGTTTGAAGCAGGAACTCCAAACGTAGCTGGAGCTGTGGGGCTAGTTGCAGCAATCGAATATTTGGAAAATATCGGTAAAAAGAATATTTTTGAACATGAAATGAAGCTTTTGCACGAGCTTCGTAAGATGTTAGAAGAAATAGATTGGATTGAACTGTATCCAAAAAAGACATTTGGCGAACATGTAGGAACGGTCTCTTTCAATGTGAAAGGTAAGAATCCCCATATAGTTGGGAAAGTGTTGGGCGATTTCTATAACATAGCTTTGAGAACTGGGCTTCATTGTGCGCATCCTTACCATTATGCGATCGGAGCCGGAGAAGGGACGGTAAGAGCCAGCTTCTATATATATAATACAGAGGAAGAGGTCGAATACCTGGTTTCTTCGCTCAGAGAGATCAAAAGTAAATATTTGTCTTAGGTGGGTGAATATGGACTTGGAAAGAAGACTAGCCCTTATAACCAGAAACACGGAAGAAGTAGTCACGGAAGAAGAGCTGAGGAAAAAACTAGAAACGGGGGAAAGACTAGAGGGTTACCTTGGTTACGAACCTAGCGGTCTCTTCCATATAGGATGGGTTATATGGGCATATAAAGCAAAAGATTTGGTAGAAGCTGGAGTAAACTTCAGGTTATTAGAAGCCACATGGCACGCTATGATAAATGATAAGTTTGGAGGAAATTTGGAGCTTATTAGAGGAGCAGCAAAATACATCAGGCATGGTCTCAAAGCTTTGGGTACACCTATTGAGAAAATAAAGTTCATCGACGCAGAAGAGTTGGTCGGAGACAAGGACTATTGGGAACTGGTACTCCGGGTAGCAAAAAATACTTCTCTTGCAAGAGCAAAGAGGGCTCTTACTATAATGGGGAGAAAAGAGGATGAAGCAGAACTAGATTCTAGCAAGATAATATATCCCTTCATGCAAGTTACAGATATCTACTATATGAATCTCGATGTCGCACTTGGAGGTATGGATCAGAGAAAGGCGCATATGCTCGCTAGAGAACTGGCAGAAAAGCTTGGTAAAAAGAAAGTCGTTGCTATACATACGCCGCTTCTAACAAGTCTGAAAGGAAAAGGAAGGGCGGGAGGAGGGGGAACGAGAGATGAGGAGTTGGCAGAAGCAAAGATGAGCAAATCTTCTCCTGATTCAACTATCCTAATACATGACTCAGAAGAAGAGATCGAGAGAAAATTGCTTTCCGCTTACTGCCCCAAAGGAACGATCGAGTTCAACCCTGTTCTAGAGATCAACAAGTACATATTATTTTACGAAGAGGGTTTTACCATGACCATAGATAGACCTCCTAACTTTGGAGGACCATTAGAAGTGAATAATTATAATGAGCTTGAGAAGCTCTTTATTGAGGGAAAAATTCACCCGCTCGACCTAAAAAAGGCTACAGCTAGAGAGCTGGCAAAGAGGCTCAAGCCTGTGAGGGAATATTTCAGGACTAACCAAGAAGCGAAAAAGCTAGCAGAAGAAATAGCGCGCTATTATAAGTTAGAACTCACTATATGAGCTTCGTTTTGTACGAGTAACTCAGCAGTAGGTGAAGAGAGAAAACTTAATTTTTGTTTATTTTGAGCTAATAGTGAGTGCCCCCGTTTTCACCCGGATGCACCAGAATGTTCCGGGTGAAGCAGGGAGCTCTTGCACATTACGCTTACATTACATAGGTTCACACCTGGTTTCTGGTGTGGAGGATGATTACTCATGAAATACATGATAAGAGCAAAAGTAGAAGTAGATGGGATAGTAGATAAAAATGATGTCATAGGGGCTTTGTTTGGTCAGACAGAAGGACTTCTGTCTCCAGAGCTCGATCTTAGAGAGTTGCAGGACAAGGGAAGGATAGGAAGGATACAAGTAGACCTCAAACCAAGCAATGGGAAGATAAGAGGAGAGATAAAGATCCCCTCGAACTTAGATAGAGCGGAAACAGCGTTAATAGCAGCACTGATAGAAACAATTGATAAAGTTGGACCTTATGGAGCCAAGATTCAAGTCGTGAAGATAGTAGACTTGAGAGTAGAGAAGCTGAAGAAGGCTGTGGAGAGGGCTAAAGAGCTTCTCAAGGCATGGCAAGCCTCTGAAATGCCGGACATCAAGGATCTTTTGAGAGAGATAGAAAGTGCGTTGAAGCCAGCTGAAATAATTGAATACGGTCCTGAGAAGCTCCCCGCAGGAAGTGATATTGAGAAAAGCGATGAATTGATAATAGTAGAGGGAAGAGCAGATGTACTGAACCTACTTCGATACGGATATAACAATGCGATAGCTGTAGAGGGGGCAAAAGAAAGCATACCTGAGAGCGTGAGACAACTAGCCGCCAAAAAGAGAAAGGTCATAGCTTTCGTAGATGGTGACCATGGAGGAGAACTAATACTTAGGACTTTGTTGAACTCTACTAAGGTTGATTTTGTTGCCAGGGCACCTCCGGGAAAAGAGGTTGAAGATTTGGTTGGAAGAGAGATAGAACAAGCCCTCGCTGCTGCCGTGCCCGTAGAACAGTATAAAGCGGAAATAGAACGAAAGATCGAAAAGAAGGTTGCTGAACCATCTAAGATTGAGGCGCCTAAGGAAATAGTCGAGATCCGGGCACAGGCTCAGCCAGCAACAGAAGGAGTAGCCCAGCCATCACCACAGCCTACTACAGTTACAATCGATATTCCAGAAAATGTTCTGAAGGAGATGAGTGAGCTGAGAGGAACGCTTGAAGCAATTTTATACGACGAAAACTGGAACCAGATAGGGAGGGTACCCGTTAGAGATCTATATAGCAATTTGGAGAAGATCGAGCCAGGAAAGGTGAAAGCGGTAATATTCGACGGCATAGTTACTCAGAGAATAATGGATATATCCTCAGAAAAAGGAGTGAAACTACTAATTGCAGCGAGGATAGGAAATGTAGCAAAGAGAAGCGATGGGGTAACTCTCCTTACAATGGGGGATCTGCTAAGCTGATTAATTATTCCGTTGATCTGAGATATCGAGGAGGATTTCTTTTGAGAGAGAAGGTTCTAAAACCAGGAACTGTTTTGCTCGAGAATGAAATCCATGGATATTTGATTAAAGAGCCAGAGATCGACCTCATTTCTCCCCACGAGAGAGTAGGTAAGTATGTTGCTATAGAGGGAATAGATGGTTCAGGAAAAACAACACTATCTGGAATGATATGCAACGAGGTGAAGAGAAGCGGAAAGGAATGCGATATAGTCAAAGAACCTTATTATGAAGAGGTGAAGTCCCTTCTACATAAGATGCCTTCGATGCACCCGGTTGCTGAAGCTTATCTATTTGCCGCTGACAGGCTAATAATGCACAGCGAAAGGCTCATTCATCTTTTGAAGAGTGGGAAAAATAGGCTGATCTTAGGAGATAGGAGCTATCTTGCGAGTATAGTGTATCAGAGCACGAGAGGAGCTCCTTTTGAAGTCATCATGTCTCTCAACTCTTTTGCCGTTCAGCCAGACCTCGTGATATTATTGGACGTAGATCCATCGATTGCTTGGGAAAGGCTGATGAAGAAGAGTAACAGACAACTCAAGCATCTCGAAGCTAAGGAAACCCTCAGTACATTGAGGAAAACCTATCTCGAGCTCTATCAAAAGATAGAGAAACCTCCTATAGAAGTGATAGATGCTTCTCCCTCTCCAGAAGAAGTCTTGGAGAAAGCGATGAACTTACTGAGAATGAAGGGTATACTTTAGTTTTTCTATGTTTTAAACTTGAAATATCTCAAGTCCTTGTAACGGGAAAACAAAGGCAACTCCCAGCGAGGAATAAGCTGATTGAAGATGCAACCAGAGGTCTATCGCTGGACGAGTTGAGAGGGTTTGATTTATCAAGCGACAATTAGCTCTGAAGCGATCAAGATGTGGGAGGTGGATTGTGAACCTATGAGAAGTCCAAAAGGGGTTCCTCGCCCTTCAAGTAAGGGAGGAATTCAGCCGAAGTTTTCCCCCTTCTATTTTCATTTTTCCATCTTTTACTAATTCATAGAGGATTCTCCTGGCTTCAGTTCTGCTGAGTTTCAGCTTTCCTTGAAGGATAAATATAGCGTCGGCAGTACTGATTTCCCCATACTCTGCCATCGAATCTAGCAGAACTCTGAAACTTTCGTTATCGATCTTTTTACCTAGATATTGCACTTCGGTTATCTTGAATTGATTCATTTCTAAATATATTTTCTCTCGGTTACGCCGATCTTCTAAAACATATATGTTATTACCGAGCTCTTTCAATCCGAAGACTCTCGCTTTTAAAGCTAGTCCAAGGGAAGTACCTACATGCGTTGTCACAAAGGATATCACATGTGAATATTTTTCAAGTTCAGCAACTAGGGGCCTCAAGTCAAAGCCTACAGCAAATATAATAATCGGAAAGGTTCCTGGAGCTTTCAAATCTTGTTCAAAAGAAACTTCATCCAAGCTGAAGCCTCTAATCGAAATGAAACGTTCGAAAAGGTTCCTATTTATTGGAGAAAATTCGACGATCGTTGGTTTTTTTCCTTCTCTTAATGCATTGCTCGCCGCGAATGCTGTGAGATATGTAGCTCCAATACCATGGTGGGTTATGATAACTGCTTTCAGTTTTGTCCCAAGTATGCTGAGATCCAAACCGACTCCCTTATTTTTTATATGCAGCTTCCGATTTAAAAATAAGCGATTTTGATTTTTCTTCTTTTT
>POCB01000109.1 GCA_002899805.1 Fervidicoccus sp. | reverse complement strand
TATATCTTAGTATCTTATGCTCTTTTAAAGGAGGCTTATGCCATAACATTCGATATTCTACTTTTCCTGCTTCTCCCAGACAATTTCCCTGCTCCAGAGATTCTTAATTGCTGCAATTACTAGGTAAAGTTGCATCGATATCCAAGTCCTGTATGGCTTGTACATGAGCAGAGCTATGCCTAAAGCTAAGAATATCAAGGAAATGAGAGAGCCCATTATGGCCGATGCTGAAAGCAGAACTGCTCCACCCAAGAGTATCCATGGATTCACCAAGTGAAGGTATTCCTCCACCTTCAATATTCTATCGAAATTCTTAGGAGCCTTCACTTTTAGCTTCATCGCTTTCATGAAGTGCTGCACAAGGTGCTGAGCCCTCCTTATCCTCCAGGAATTGTAACCTCTCTTGGGCACCAATTCTTTACACAGAACATCCTCGGGCATTATGGCTCTGTATCCCATTGCTGCTATTTTCGTCGCCGTGTGGCTGTCATCTGAGCCTATATCTACTGGAAACCCTCCAGCCTCCTCCAAAAGGTCTTTTCTGAAGGATGCGAGCTCTCCATGGAATATTGGAGTGGAGTAGGCTTTGCTCTCGGCTACCCTTAGGACATTGTAGTACCCCCTGTAGCCCAATTCTATGCTTGGAGCTTCCGATCCCTCTGGATCCTTCAAGCATGAAACCGCTCCAACTGAAGGATCGGAGAACCACTCGGCAGCTCTTCCCAGAGAATCCCTCGTTCCCCAGAAAGAATCTGCATCCGTGATTACGACTACTTCTCCTGTAGAGTGCTTGAGAGCCTCATTGAGAGAATGACCCTTCCCCCTTCTAGAGTCCTCCTCAATTACTCAATTATCTTCAGGTTTATTTCCCCATGCTCCTCCTTCCACTTCTCAGCTATCTCCAAGGTGCCATCGGAGGATGCGGAGTCTATGAGGATAACCTCCAGCCTATCTCTAGGATACTCTTGGGCGTAGATGTCATCGAGCTTCTTCTCTATGAGCTTCGCTTCGTTGTATGTCGGAACAATTACAGTGATCTTGGGCTTAAAGCCCTCCTCTCTCTTCATGTCCCAGGGCTTTCCGAAATACTTCTTCTTCATATAAACATAATAGGAGAGGGGCGTCCCGAAGTGGATTAAAGCCAATCCTAGTCCTATATATTCCAGCATCTCTCTAGAGCTCCATTCTCTCGAGAAGATCCTTCGTAGCCTTCCTCACAGCTTCCCTGGAATTCATCTTCGGCTTCCAATTGGTTTTCCCCATTATCTTTGAAACGTCTAGCTGCATGACCTTGACGTCTCCTATCCAACCTCTCCCATCATGAGTTGCGCTCTTGAAGATGTGTTCCACCTTCCCCAAGCCCATTTCCTCCTCGACTATGTATGCGATATCGACGACTCCGATTGCATCGAGGGAACCCACATTGAATGCCTCGCTCATTTCCTGCGAGCTTTCCATGTGCTCCATAACTTTCAGTGTAGCTTCAATAGCATCGTCTACGTAAATGTAGCTTTTCCTCTGCTTTCCATCTCCAAGGATTTCGAGCCTCTCTGGATCCCTCTTCAGCTTCGCTATGAAGTCAAATATCACTCCGTGGTTGCTCCTCTTCCCAACAACATTCGCGAACCTGAGCATCGCGCTCTTCACTCCATAAATCCTAGAATATGTTGATACAAGCACCTCTCCCATCAGCTTAGAAGCACCGTAGATAGAGATCGGCTCCTTGGGCTCATAATCCTCTGGAGTTGGGATTACCCTAGCTTCTCCATAAACGGTACTAGAGGAAGCATAGATGAAGATCTCGGCTCCATTAGCTCTGGAAGCCTCCAGGACGTTGAAGGTAGCTTGTACGTTTGCTCTGTAGTGCACTTCTGGGTTTGTTGTGCTGACCCTGACCTCTGGGTTGCGAAGTGGAAAACGGCTTCTATGCCTTTCAGCTCGTCTATCCATTTTCCAGGCTCGGAGAGATCTGCTTTGATGAACTTGAATTTCTTCTCCCCAAACCATCTCTCTAAGTTCTCTGTCTTCCCGCTGCTCAGGTCGTCGATTACTAAGACTTCCTCTCCTCTCTCCATTAGCCTATCAACGAGATGGCTTCCTATGAAGCC
>POCB01000290.1 GCA_002899805.1 Fervidicoccus sp. | reverse complement strand
CTCCGCAGTCCACGAGAATGAGGGAATCTGGGAGCTCCACCAGAGTTGAAGCCCTCCACCTCGCGGAGCCCGAGCTTCCTCCCGCTCCCGTTCCTATGAACAACAAGCTAGCATCCATTTTCATCACCCCTTAAAGTGAAATCTTATGATCTTAAATTCTTTGTCAATTTATATTGACCGCTTTTCACAGAATTTTTCCATGAATACTTCAATAAGAAAATCGGAAGGTGAATGCACTGTGGTGATAGTTTTGGCAAGCAAGAGCAGGAGGAGGATAGAGCTTCTGAAGCAGCTCGGCCTCGATTTCATAGTCATCGAGCCAAACATAGAGGAGGAAATTAGGAGGGGGGATCCCAGGGCAACGGTTCTCATAAATGCCTCAAAAAAGGCTGAGGCGGTGAGGCCAATTTCCCCGGATGGCTCAGTGATAGTTGGGATAGACACGGTCGTGGTGATAGATGGCGAGATACTGGGGAAGCCGCCATCTCTGAACAGCAACATCGAGATGCTGAGGAGGCTCAACGGGAGGTGGCACACAGTTGTTAGCGGAGTTCACGTCTCTAGGAAGGACAGGAGCCTCGTGGAGGAGTACACGGTCGAGACGAGGGTCAAATTCGGAAGCTTCAGCGAGAGGGAGATCTTAGCCTATGCCTCAAGCCTCGAGGGATTGGACAAGGCAGGCGGCTACGCTGCCCAGGGGCTCGGTGCTGTGCTCATAGAGAAGATAGAGGGAGACTTCTACAACGTAGTTGGACTCCCCATATTCTCCCTGATGAAGACGCTCGAGCGCTTCGGCTACGACATCTTCAGTTCTGGATTGAGGAAGAGGATATGAAGCGGAGAGATTTGGTAATACCATTATAGCAAAACGAACCAGAAAGTGAAGTTTTGCGTAATACGGGCAATGTATTTATAAACAAAATCTGAAATGGTAATACAAATTTCCGCATAAACATCAAAATTTTTGAAGAAACTTTGGGCTGGTTTTTAAATGTCCGTGCGTGAAGCACGAGAATGCTTAAAGGGTAAATAAAGCATTCTACAGCTTTGGGCTAGAATATGTTTATATAAGCACGCATAGAATGATATCTCAAACATCCAGAGGTGTGAATGTATGGAGTTCGAGGCATTTGATGTGAAGGCGAGGAAGAAAGTAAAGCTACTCAACCCAGAGATTGTAACTCTCAAGAACGGAAGAGTCGCCGTAAAGGGCAAGAGCCCTGAGACCGGCATAACGATCTACAGGATACTCAGCAAGGCTGAAGCAGAGAAGCTTCAGAAGAAGTGAGAGGAAAAGCTGAAAAAACAGTTCTCAATATTCTTTTTTTGGCTTTCTCTTTATCATTTAAAAAATTATTTTCCCTGAAGTTCCTTCAGAGCTTTCAGGACGGGGACGAAGTGCGAGAGCCCCGGTCCACCATCCATGAGAACAGCGACCCAAGCGGCTTCTAGTATCTCCTCCCTCGTTGCTCCCGCCTTCAGAGCTTCGTTTATATGATATGATATGCACCATTCGCAGTGCTTTGCCACTCCAATAGCGAGGGCTATGAGCTCCTTCGTTTTCACGCTGAGAGCTCCCTCACCTTCTACCTTCTGGAGGAAGTTGTAGAAGGCGGCGAACTTCTCTGGGTTCTCCTTGCTTATCTGTGCTATCATCTCGTTGAATTCCTTCAGCCTCTCCATAGAAATCACACAATATAGATAAAGAGCTCTTCAAAAAATTATAGTTGTGTATATACGCTATCAAAAATGTTTTCTTCACGCTTCAATTGAGAGTTCAGAACATGAGAGAGACAACCAAGGCGATCGCTAAATAGATGCCGAGGAGGATCTCGAAGTACTTCACCCTGTCCACGATACGCTGGAATAGGCTGAACCTTTCTTCCCCCATGACTTTGATCCTGACTTTAATTGCAGAAAACTCCACAGCTCTTTTGGAAGAATTCTTCTCGCTCTCCCTCAAGGCCTGAATCAACTTGCTCACCAGCAGGCTCGCAGGAACGGTCTCCCCAACGACCCTGTATCCCCTTCCCTTCGCTCCTCCCGTGTTCTCATGGTTATCGGTTGTGGCTACCATGACGACATCATACCCAAGGCTTTTCGCGGCATCTTCCAGAGACTTCCTGG
>POCB01000061.1 GCA_002899805.1 Fervidicoccus sp. | reverse complement strand
ATCTATCAGGGCAAAATGTAGCGGACCTTCATTCCTCTTCTCTCTGAGATAGTCGCTCACTTTCATTTTCCTTCCCAGCCTCCCTGCTTCCGTCCAACTCACCAATGCACTTCCCCGCTCTTATCTCAGCTTCGATATCGCCCTGGAAAGAGTCATATAAATCTATGAGCTTGCCGTAGGCATCTACTGGCTGGGAAAGCTTGGGAACCTTGAACCTCGCGCAGAAGCCACACTCTCCACACACCGCTTCCGCGACAGCATATTCGTCTGACGGTTTGGAGTTCACACTCACTCTGAGGCTCTGCTTGCTACAGTGGGGGCACATGAAGACTTTAGGTATTTTCCTGACTATTCGTTTAGGTTGCACTCTCTTCTTCTTTCTTCTCCCCAAGGAAAAACATCTCCTCTTTATTTCTCACCTTTCCTTGAACTTTCCGTGATATTTATCAGTTTTCTCAGTCCTTCAGCTCTTCCTCCCAGTAGAGTCTCCCTCACAAATGAAGTGAGCTCTACTCTATCCCTAACTTGATGCTCGACAAGCGTACCCATAGATTTTGAGAGGCAGTAGGATAGCATGTGATAGCAAGCCTTCCTTCTCTTTCTAGCAATCACATTGAGAGAAAAGTCTTTGCAACTGCAGTAAGTATAGGGAACAACCACATAGTCGCCGTCAGAGCCCAGAAAGAACGCGATCTCCGGTTCTTTATAGACTAAGACTACCCTGCCTTCCTTCGCTGCTTTCTTGGCTTTCTCCCTGCTTTTCTCTCCCAACCCTTCCGATATATCACTACACTCGTCTTCTGGAGAGCTTCCTGACAACTGCTTCCTCTCCTCCCACTATGATTGCATCGGCCATACCTATGAAGAGGCCTGTTTCCACCACTCCCACTATGTTCCTCAACCTTCTATCGAGTTCCTCGATCCCTTCCTTCCAGTCACTCGCATCCAGATCGACAATGATCCCGAAACTGTCGCTAACAACCGGTCCATATTTTCCAGAGCCTGCTTTCCTGACCTCTCCCCTCAGCTCCATCTCTCTGAGCTTCCTGAGCACATAGGAGAGAGCAAATGGATTGACCTCTATCGGAATTGATTTATATTTGAGGCTTTCCACAAGCTTGCTCTCATCTACGATCACGGCAAAGAAATCGCTCATTGAAGCCAGGATCTTCTCCCTGAATAGAGCAGCTCCCCCTCCCTTTACTAGGTTCCCCTCTCCATCTACAGCATCTGCTCCATCTATGTATATATCTATCTTATCGAGCAATGCTCCTTCGAGAACCTTTGCTCCTCTCTTCTTCAAAGAAAGGGCTGTTTCCATGCTGGAGGCTACAAATGTTTTTTCCTCAAAGTCTTTCTCAGGTATCAGTGAAATGAGATGAGCTACAGTGCTACCTGTACCTATTCCCACTACTTCAGATTCCTTATACTCTTCAAGTTCGAGTGCTGCCTCAGCTGCCCTTCTCTTTCCTTCATCTCCCAATATATAGCACCTGCAAGGAAAAGTTATAATATCCTCTGGTATATTTCCTTAAAATAACTGAAGCAAAAGAGCGCTGGGATCTAAAAGGGTGGAAGATTTGCCGCATGAGATAATATTTTCGAGTCTAGAGGAGGCTGAAAAGAAAGTCAAACAGCTTTCAGTCACATTTCAAGAATGCAGGTTGAAGACCGATAGGGATGAGGTCAAGCTTAAACTGAGGACCAAGAGAACTCTCTACACGCTAGTTTTCAAAAAAGAGAACACTGGAGCTGGCAGCCCAGAAGAGCTCAAGAAGATGGCGACTGACTTCGCAACGAAGATCGGGTGCTCTTCGGTCAAGGAACTTTGAGATCTATGACTTCTCCAGTAGTTGGGATGAGCGGTTCAATCCCGAGATTTTCTTTCACCATCTCTGCGAACTCCTTCTGAACGCTCTCCTCTCCATGAACTAGTACAACTCTTTCGACTCCCCTCACACTCTTGAGCACTTCTACTAGCCCGCTTCTTCCCGCATGGCTGGAGAAGTCCATCCATTCTAGCCTAGCTTTTATCTGAGGTCCTCCTTCCTCAAACATCCCCTTCTCGATCAGCATCCTTCCCGGGGTTCCTCTTCCCTGATAGCTGACTAGAAATACTGCGTTCCTTGGATTGTCATGTATTTTTCTCAGGAAGTATCTTGATGGTCCCCCCTTGAGCATTCCTGAACTGGAAACTATGACTCCTCCTTTCTTCCAAGCACTTCTTCTGTCCTGCCAATTGCTGAGAAATATCTGGTTCTCTCTTGCTCTCCTCAGTATAGATGGATCTCTCAGAAACTCGCTGTTCTCGAGCATGATCTCAGTGGCACTCCTGACCATGCCGTCGACATAAACGGGAGAGATTTCGTTCTCTTCAAGTATCGCCATGACTTCCTGGCCTCTCCCAACACTGAACACTGGTACTAGGACAGTTCCCCCCATGGAGAGAGTCTCCTTCACGGAATCTATGAATCTCTTTTCGACGTTCTCCCTACTTGGGTGATCAGCGTTCCCATATGTGCTCTCTATTATCAACGTCTCAGCTTCAACACCATCCAACCTAGCACCAGTGACAAGCTTTGTATCGATGGTGTTTATGTCGGAAGTATACAGGATGCTTCCCTCCGGTGTCGAGACCTTCGTTGCCACGCTTCCAGGTATGTGCCCATTATGAAAGAATTCTATCTCGAATTCTCCTACCCTCACTTTTGAACCGTGAGAGATGTCTTCTATATGGGAGAGGAGTGTATTTACCTCATTTATCTCGAAGTCCAGATAATAACCAGAAAGCTTCAGGAAGTCCTCGAGCATCAGCCTCGATAGATACCTAGTCAGCCTAGTGGAGAAGGCCCTCGGTGCTACTGAAGAATAGAGGAGTGGTGCTGCTCCTATATGGTCGAGATGCACATGACTGAGAACTAGGGCATCGAGCCTGTTGGGAGGATAGCTGAGTGGCATAACTGGATTGTCGTTCTCATCGAAATTTACTCCATAATCAAGCATAACTCCTCTCCCATTGTACTCGACCACTATAGCTGCTCTTCCAACCTCTTTCCCACTACCGAGAATTTTCAGCTTCGTTACCATCACTTATCCTCTTCCAAAAAGCTTAGTTAAAGTAAACCTTTTCTTTATTTTCTCTAAAAGACATTTATATTTTTGAAACTAATACTTTGAAACTAATACGCTACTCTATGGTGTTTCCCATGTTCAGAATGAACCCAAGTGAAATGAAGAGGATGCTCAAGAGGATGGGGATATCTGCAGATATTGAAGAGATCGAGGATGCTGAGAGGGTACTCATCGAGAGAAAGGGAGAAAGCGACATAGTAGTCGAAAACCCAGTTATAACTGTTATGAAGATGAAAGGGGAGACTATGCTCTATATATATGGAGAAGTTAGGGAGATTAAGAAGGAGCTGAAGCCTTCGCAACAACTACAAATACCCGAGGAAGATGTACAGCTGGTCGCCAGTGAGGCCGGAGTGAGTTTGGAGGAAGCCAGGAAGGCTCTTGAGGCGACCAACGGAGACATTGCTCAGGCTATAATGTTGCTTCAAAGCAAGAAATGAGAGATAGTTCATTGATTTTCCTTCTTTCTCAGAAGACCTCTTAACCCGTTCAGTAAACTCTGAACGTCAGGGACCTGGGAAAGTATGAAAGGTATTCCATCACTCTCAGCCAGCTTTACTGCTAAGGGATCCACTGCCTTCGGGCCGTGAACAACTACTGCTCCAGGTTTGAGAAAGGAGACTCTGACTGCGACCATCGGGGATCTGCCCGTCCCCACATTGGTGAATACTAAAACTCTCTCAGTAGTGAGTCCCATTATGCTGAGGAATTCCTGACCCGTCATGCTCTCTATGGCTGCTATGCTATCGAGAACTGTATAACCGTAGATTTGCTTATCTAGCTTCTCGCTTCCATAGAGCACGATTCCCTTTACTGCCTCAACAACTTCCTTGAGTAAAACCTTCTGAGGGAACTCTCTCATATCGAGAAGGGCTGAAGGTGGGAGCTTCTGTCCTCTAGCCAACTCCTTCACTATCACATATCCTCTTTCTCTATCTATCTCGAGAAGGGTTCTGACGAACTTCTTCACGAACCCGCTACCTGGGGTCCTCCTGCCTTTCTCATAGTCGCTCAGCACACTGGAAGATATACCCATTCTCTTCGAGATAACTAGCTGCGTGACCCCAAATATTTCCCTCCATTTCCTCATAGACTTACCTGGAAAGTCGCTCCATGTTATGTCGCCGGCTATTTCCTTCGCTATTTTATCCACGATTACTTCGGAGGCCATAGAGAAAAGCACCTTTCCCGCGTATTTTTCTCTGCGTCAATGCTTAAATAGGTTTCGATAATAGTCGAAATACTAGAGAAAAGAGAAAAAACATTTTAATTTCCCTTTGACATTCAAAATTCTAGTGGGCCCGTAGTCTAGCTTGGTAGGATGCGAGGTACGGCTCCTCCATCAGGGGGACCGCTCGACTCGGGACCAATAAGGCGAAAATCCTCGTGGTCCGGGGTTCAAATCCCCGCGGGCCCATCTGATTGCTTTACTCCTTCTTCTCTTCAGATTTCTTCTTCTTTCCTTTGCATCCCAACAGGAATCGCCTTTTGTGAGATTTATGAGGAGAATATCATTTATAAACAATAATACTTATAGCTCTTCCTTTGGTGGGAATCACTTGAGCTTTCAGGAGGCACCAGGAAAACAGGAGATCGCCCAAATATATGGCGTACTCTATTATCAGTTCGGTCGAAGGGCTGCCGAGGAAGTTCTGAAGTTGGCTGGAGAATTGAAGGTTAAGAGATACTCGAGCGGGATAATCAGGGAGGTTCTTCTCTCCGGGAAGCCGATTCTCTATCACAATCCAACTACCGGCCTTTTCACGCTCAGCTGGGTCGGCGCACAGGTCATCTTCCCCCTGGTCCCTCCTGAGAGGAGGAGAATATTTGTAAAAAAAGATATATTCGAGAGATACACGAAGAGGGTTCTTCTGGCACCAGCTGTTGCTGGAAGCAGTGAAGATATAAGACCAGGTGATGAGGTATTTCTCGTCGACGAGAGTGGATCACTCCTAGCTCTCGGCAAGGCGCTTGTCAGCGCAGCTGAGCTAAAATCTATAAGGAAGGGAAAGATAGCATTCGTGAGGAGGAGCTTTGATGAGCTTCAGGAGAGTTAACATTTACCTTTCAAATAATAGGGTACTTAAGCAGGGTTACAGGGTTATCTCTGGCTTCAAGGGATTTGGAGCTGTAGGCATAATTACTGTACTCCATTTTGTGAGTAGTCTTGGGATGGAAAAAGCGGGAATAGTTGTGACGAAGTATCAGCCAGAATACGTCTATCGGGAGGGGGACGACCTAGTATATCCTTTCGAAATATATGTGAGCCATGAGCACAAGTTAGTTGCATTGGTATCAAGGGAGCTTCCAGATGAGAGGATAAGGAACGAGTATGTCTATGAGATCACGAAGCTCGTGACAAAGAAGAAGCTCTCCCCTCTCCTGTTGATAGGAGGTCTAGATCAAAGATTCAAGGAAAAGCCTGAAGAGAAGCTCAGATGGCTTAAGAATTCTGCTTATAGGGGTCCATTCCCAAGCGCCCAAATGCTGGACAGAGGGCTCCTCGTCATAGGTCCGCTCGCCCTCCAGCTCATGTATTCGGAACTCATGGGTATCCCTGCTATGGCTATCCTCCCATACGCTTCAACTGAGACTCCAGATCCCGCCGCTGCCGCCGTCGCAGTAGAAGAGCTGAACAAAATCCTTGGAACAAATGTGCCGACAGAAAAGCTAATAGAAGAGGGGATAAGGATACAAGAAGAGCTGCGGAGGTTGGAAGAGGCTTCAACACCGAAGATGGGTGGAAGAGAGCCATATATGTGATCTTTACTTCAATATACACATTGATGAAAGAACCCGGGCCTGGCTGAATAGCCGTAGAGCGGCAGTGCCGCGATGAAGAGAGGCCTGCGGCTGAGTCGATAGCTCTCATAAAGTCGATTTTCACGGCGACATAGAAAAGAAGGATGATTTTGAAAAGAATAAAGAATATGGTTTGTTTTGCTAGCTGGTTATTGCACTTATCCTTTTTAATATATCAGTCCTAGTCACTATCCCTCTAGGCTCTCCTATAGCATTGACTACTATGAGCCTTCCTACCCCATGAAGCTCCATGAGCCTCACGGCATCCATTATATCCTCGTCTTCTCTAATCGTGACCACGTGCCTCCTCATGTAATCCTCGACTTTAGCCTTAATGTTGCCCTCGCTGAAGGCCTTAGCTATGTCGGTTGTTGTTATTATTCCAACTATCCTTTCTCCGTCTATTATTGGAGCTCCCCTTATCTTCTCTTTGAACAGCAGCCCCGACGCCTCCTTGAGAGACATTTGTGGGGATAAAGTTATGAGGTTCTTTGTGGCCACGTCACCGACGCTTTCCTTAGGTATACTGACGAGCCTCTTTATAACAATAGCTATCTGTCCCATCGCTCTGTCTATGTGCTGCACTTCTCCATCTATCAATATCCTATTGTAGCTCGTTGGTCCGATCCTTATTATATCTCCTTCTTTTATTTCATCGAAATTTCCGCTGGCCTTTATTATAGCCCTACCTCCTGCTGGATTGAGTATATCGAGTATTTCCACGCTGAAGGCTGTTATGTTGGTCTCTTTGTTTTCCTTCTTTATCTTGAGAGAGCCGTAGGAAACAATGCCGGTGCTCTTTATGAGCTCCCTCGCCTTCAGTGTTGGGACGTATCCTCCCATCGGACCTGTCTTGCTCTCAAGTAGCCCGAGGCTTCTCAGGCTAGAGATTATGTTCCTCACCGTTCCTTCATCTTTCCCTATCATTTCCGCTATCTCTACGCTCTTAACTAGCCTCTTGTTCTTTTCATATAGAGTTATGAGTGCCATGAGCACTTCTCTTTGGGTTTGTGAGAGTTCATACATATACATCTTTCTATTCCTCACATATCATGAATATTTTAACATTTTTTGACAAAAAGAACATATTATAATTTTCAATTATTAATGAAGCAATTTACCTTTTTAAATCTATCGTTCTTTATAGAGAGAGTTGAAAGCTTTAGTCGGTGTTTTCTAACAAGAGAAAAGTTTATATAGAAGTGGTTATAACAGATCCTTTGACGCTCAAATTATCTGAGCTCAAATAACAACTCATTTGTGAGGTGTTTGATATGTCTGTTGAGCCCACGGGAATACCTGTTCTGATATTAAAAGAAGGGACACAGAGAACTGCAGGAAGAGACGCTCTTAGGAACAATATTATGGCTGTGAAAGCTATAAGCGAAACCCTTAGAACCACATATGGTCCAAAGGGAATGGACAAGATGCTCGTAGATAGCCTTGGTGACATAACTATTACTAATGATGGTGCAACTATCTTAGACAAGATGGATATACAGCATCCTGGAGCAAAGATGATGGTTCAGATAGCTAAGGGACAGGATGAAGAAGTCGGAGATGGCACAAAGACTGCCGTTATATTGGCTGGAGAGCTGCTCAGGCAGGCCGAAGATCTCCTAGACAAGGAAATCCATCCAACGATAATTGTATCTGGTTATAAGAGAGCAATGGAAGAAGCAGTAAAGGCAATTGAAGAGATAAGCGTTCCTATAGATGTTAACGATAAGGAACTACTCAAGAAGATCGCGGTCACCAGTCTCTACAGCAAGGCAGTTCAGGGAGCGAGAGATAAACTTGCAGAGATCTCGGTGGAGGCTGTTACGAAAGTTGCTGAGAAGAGGGGAGACAAGTACTACGTAGACCTGGACAACATACAGATTGTCAAAAAGCACGGTGGAAGTCTGCTCGACACGATGCTCATAGAAGGTGTTGTCATTGATAAAGAAGTAGTTCATCCCGGCATGCCGAAGAGAGTGAAGAATGCGAAAATCGCGCTTCTCGATGCTGCTTTGGAGATAGAGAAACCTGAGATAGATGCTGAGATAAGGATCAGCGATCCTCTCCAGATGAGGAAATTCCTCCAGGAAGAAGAAGAAATTCTGAAAAAGATGGTTGACAAGATAGCAGAAGTTGGTGCGAATGTGGTAATATGCCAGAAGGGCATCGATGACGTGGCCCAGCACTTCCTAGCCAAGAAGGGGATACTGGCAGTCAGGAGAGTTAAGAAGAGTGATATGGAGAAGCTCGCAAGAGCGACAGGAGGGAGAATAGTCTCCAACATAGAAGATCTCCAGCCCGGGGACTTGGGAGAAGCTACTCTAGTTGAGGAGAGAAAAGTCGGAGAAGACAAGATGGTCTTCGTTGAGGGAGCGAAGAACGCGAAGAGCGTGACAATACTGATAAGAGGAGGGTTTGAGAGACTCATAGCAGAAGGAGAAAGGGCACTCAGAGACTCTCTAAGTGCTGTTGCCGACGCAGTGAAATTTGGCAAAATAGTAGGTGGAGGAGGTGCGGTTGAGATAGAAGTAGCAAAGAGGCTGAGAGCTATAGCACCTAAGGTAGGAGGAAAACAGCAGCTTGCAGTTGAAGCGTTTGCTAAAGCTCTCGAAGCACTACCATCGACGCTTGCGGAGAACGCTGGTCTAGATGCGCTCGAGATGATAATGAAGCTGAGAGCAGCTCACTCAGACTCGAACGGAAGATTCATGGGAATCAATGTCTTCAATGGTAATATTGAAGATATGTTCAATCTGGGAGTCATAGAGCCCGCAGCTATCAAGCTCAATGCCGTAAAGGCCGCAACAGAAGCTGCGACCATGATCCTGAGGATCGACGACTTCATAGCCGCAAGTAAGGTTGGAGCAGGGAAGGAAGGAGCTCCCGGGAAGAAGGAAGGAGAGAAAGAGGGAGAAGAGAAAGAAGACTGAGCTCAGCTCTGTCTTTTTCAAAAATATTTTTCGAATCCTCATTTTTGAAGCTGTTTTCTCGTTTCCTCAAGTATCAATGTTGCTATTTCTCTTGGAAGTTTACCCGAAGTGTTGAGTGACCTCACCTTATCCTTTCCATAGCACTCCTCGGCTTCCTCTTCTATCTCATGGACGTCCATTGCTTCGAGATTTTCCTCGATCTTTTCCTCGCTCCACCCCCTCATCTTCAGCCTCTCTCCAATCTCATCCCTTTCTCCCCTCAGTACAAAAACCAGAGAGATAAGCTCACCTGGAAGAATACAGGGAGTGAGAGAGAAGATGAAAGTTACTCCTTCCTCTTGATTTACCTCTTCCGACAACCACTTCTCCAGATACTCTAGATCATAAACATGGGATCCTCTCTTCGCATCGTAGGCTATGAAGAGTTTTCTCTTTTTGGCTTCCTCATCAACCTCGATTATTTTCTCTCCCTTACCAAGAAATTTCCTGAGTTCTCCAGCCAAAATTGTTTTGCCCGTCCCTGGATAGCCCGAAATCACTACTGCTTTTCCCATCTTCATTTCCTCCACTGAGGAAGTATTGGATGAGGAAAAGATAAATCTTTGAGCTCTCAGTAATAGTTAAGTTGTGAGTCTTATGAATGGTTGGTGGGGCAAAACCCTTGTTGTTGACCTCTGGAAAAAGAGGGCAAAAGAGCTCGAGCTCGATATAAATTTTTACTCCTCTTTCATAGGAGGAAGAGGGCTAGCGATAAGGTTGCTCTGGGAACTCGCTCCAATGGGAGTTGATCCTCTTTCTCCGCACAATCCCCTGATAATAGCTTCAGGTCCGCTCTCAGGGCTCCCAATTCCAAGCAGTGGGAAGCTAGTTGTAGCTTCAAAGAGCCCGCTCACTGGAGGATATGGAGACGGAAACATAGGGACTATGGCTAGCCATCATTTGAAGAGGAGTGGTTATGATGCGATAGCTATAATCGGAGCATCCGAGAAACCTATTTATCTCTACATAGACGATGGCAAAGTTGAGTTCCTCGACGCAGAGAGCATCTGGGGCTTGAACACCTTCAAGGCTGAGGAAAAGCTGAAGGAGGTTCACGGAAGAAATTTGGGGATCCTTCTCATAGGTCCCGCCGGAGAAAACGGTGTGAGATATTCGACCGTTGTTTCACAGAAGGGAAGAAGTGGAGGAAGACCCGGGATGGGGGCAGTTATGGGAAGCAAGAAGCTTAAGGCTATTGTGCTCAGAGGGACGAAAGAACCTCCATTGTACGATAGGAACGCGTTAGCTGAGACGTCTAAAGAGGCTTACAATGCTATATTGAACAGCAAAGGCTACAGAGCGTGGATAGCTCAAGGCACTATGGCAACAGTCGCTTGGAGCAATGCTGCCGAAGTCCTTCCAACAATGAACTTCAGAGAAGGGGTTTGGGAGGAAAGTGCTTCCATTGGGGGAGACTTGATGGAGAAACTGAAGGTCGATAGAAGGGGGTGCCCGTACTGCAACATGCAGTGCGGAAACGTTATAGAAGACCTTTCGTCTTTTGAGAGCGAACTCGACTATGAGAATGTGGCGATGCTTGGAAGCAATGTATTGCTTGGGGATTTGAGAGAAGTTGCTGAGCTCAATAGAATGGCTGATGAAATGGGGATCGACACCATAAGTCTAGGCAATAGCCTCGCCTTCTATATGGAAGCCAGCGAGAGGGGGCTCGTCAGTGAAAGGCTGGAGTGGGGAGACTTCAGAGAAATGAAAGCTCTAGTTCCTGAGATAGCGAGAAGGAGGGGGTTGGGAGGCTTTCTGGCCGAGGGCGTCATGAGGATGGCTTCCTCACTTGGTGAAGAGGGGAGGGATTTTGCTGTCCATGTGAAGGGTTTGGAGGTATCTGCATATGATTGCCATGCCGCTCCAGGAATGGCTCTTGCATATGGGACATCCCCTATAGGTGCACATCACAAAGATGCTTGGATAATAAGCTACGAGGTCAGCACCGACAGATTCTCCTATTCTAGGGAAAAGGTGGAGAGAGTTGTTTATCTGCAGAATGTGAGGGGAGGGCTCTTCGAATCTCTCACCGTCTGCAGGCTTCCATGGGTGGAGCTAGGTCTAGATCTCCAGTACTACCTGAGGATGATGAAGCACGCTACTGGCATCGATTGGAGCATGGATGATATTGCGATGGTCTCCCAGAGGATATACTCATTGATAAGGGCTTTCTGGATAAGGGAGAGAGGGAGTTGGAGGAGAGAGCTCGACTATCCCCCGATTAGGTGGTTCAAGCAACCATTGACCAGAGGATCCCTAGCAGGAAAGAAGCTCGACCTACAGTCCTACGACAAAATGCTTTCCATGTATTATGAGATCAGAGGATGGGATGAAAGGGGCATCCCAAGGAAGAAGACGCTCAGTTCCTTAGGCCTCGATTTTGTTGCTCCCTCTCTCGAAGCTTCAGTAGGGCTGAGCTGAATGCGTAGCAAGAAGGAGAAGCTGGGGATCTGGGGAAGGTTCCTACTGCTTATCCTAGTGGTAGCAGCATTTGCCACTCTGCTTTCCCTGCTCAAGACGACACCGATACTTCCCGAGGAGATCAGGCTCAAATATGTAGAGTACTTCAAATATATCGGAGCGATCGCCTCTCTAGCGATTGGATATTTCATTGTCAGATCGCTCTCTTCCATAATAACATCGAGATTGAAAGATTTAGGGCCAAGCGCGCTGCTGGTAAAAAACGTTGTAATGATCCTAGGCTACATAACTGTAGCGATTGTGGCACTCTCTTTCTTCGAGGTAACCGGAATGCTCTCCTTGGCGGGAGCTACATTCTCCGGGCTTATCGTCGGCTTCGGACTTCAACCTGTCATGGCAAACTTCTTCGCGGGCCTCATATTGCTGGGCACAGGACATCTCAAGCCTGGTTTCTCTGTGAAGATAAGCGGGACCTCCCTTCCGATAAGTACGGTTTCCTTTCCAGCATACAAGCTCTTCAGCATAAATGAGTACGTTCCCAGCATCACAGGGACGGTTGTGGAGGTGGATCTGATGTTCACGAAGGTCCTCTCGACTCATGGAGAGCTCGTGAAGATCCCCAACAACCTGCTGCTCACTTCGAGCATAGTCAGGGAAGAGGTCTATGAAGAGAAGAAAGTTAGGATAAGGTATGAGCTACCATTGTCATGTGACCCCGAGCTATCTCTGAAGGAGCTAGAAAGAGAGTTTTCCTCTGATAAAGGAGTAGAGCTATACTTGGAGGAGCAGAGCGATAAACTGTACTACATAGTCGTACTCACAGCTACAGTTCCTCCACACGAGAAGCTCATGAAGTTCAGGTCTTTGCTTCTGATGAAGTTGATCAAGGCCCACAGATCTCTCATGCGAAAAGGCATATGCGAGGAGCTGAAAGGAGCTGAAGGTTGACTTACCTCCCAACAACGAATGAGAATTTTCAATAGTTCTTGCTCCAAATGGCTAAGGTTCCTCTAGAGAGGTTCAATGGTTCCCCCATCCATTCCAGCTTATATTCGTCACCTTAGGCTGAAACCACCTTTGGGTTCAATGGAAATGTTTACATGTTGTATTTTTGGATGTTAAGTTCTATCAATGGCAGTGAATCATAAAACAACTATGATTGGCTAGGCTTTCAGTTGTAAACTATATATCTCTTGCAATACTAAATTATATAGAAAGAGAGCGAGCAGAGACGAAAGTTGCCCTAATTTCTGCTAAGGGAACAGGAGGAGTATATGAGGAGTCTTTTGGAGTCAGGTTTCCACCTCTCGCAGCAGCCAGCCTCGCTGCTGTGGCGATGCAGGAAGGTTTTGAGGCTAGATTCTTCGATGCATCTTCCAGAAAAAAGGATGCCGAGTCCATATTAGAGTCAATAGCTGAGTATGGCCCGGATGTAGCTGCTTTCATAGTCAACGCTTCTAGTTCAGCGAAACCCAGCACTGATCTTGCTTCTAAATTGAGAAAGTCTGTGGGGATGCTCATTGCAGGTGGTCACCATGCCACTTTCGCCTTTCCTTGGTTGCTCAAGAGGGGGTTCGATGCAGTGTTCCTTGGGGAGGGGGAGCTTTCCTTCAGAGAGTTCCTCAGGAGGTTGAAGAGAGGGGATGATTGGAAGAGCGTGAAAGGTCTTGCATATTCAAAGGAAGGAATGGTGATCAGCAATGGGATGGCTCAGATGGTCGAGAGGCTCGATGATCTTCCCATTCCCGCCTTTGAGATATACGATAGGAGCAGCTACAGAATGGGGATCTTCGGTCCGGAAGAGAGCGTTGCATCCTTAGAAACTTCGAGGGGCTGTCCCTATAATTGCGAGTACTGTTCGGTGACAAAGATGTGGGGAGCCAGATGGAGACTGAAGAGCAGCGAGAGAGTCATTGAAGAGCTCAGGAAAGTGAAGGATCTCGGCTATAGGTGGGTCTTCTTCGTGGACGATAATTTCATCATTCCTGTGAAGAACATAGTCCTCGAGAGAGTTGCGATGATACGGAAAATGATAAGAGAAGAGCTCAATTCTCTGCGATATATAATCCAGCTGAGGGCCGACTTCGTTGCCAAGAACGAATGGTTACCTCCACTCCTTCATGAAGCGGGAGTTAGGATAGCTTTCCTCGGTATAGAATCTGGAGATCCCGAAACGCTCAGAAATATGAGGAAGAATCTCGTTCCTGAGGCTTCGGCCAAAGCTGTTCAGCTGCTCTCGAGCAACGGTATAATAGTGCATGGAGGATTCATGCTGGGAGCTCCATATGAAGATGCTGAAGCGATGAAGAAAACTGTGAATTTTGCTACTAGCCTGATAGATTTTGGTCTTGACTCCGCCCAGTTTTCCATATACACGCCCCTCCCGGGCACAGACGCTTTCATGAAGGCTGCCTCTAGGGGGGATATACTTACATTAGATTGGGATCTCTACGATGTCCTTCACCCAGTCATGAGAACAAATATTCCTCCATGGAGGCTCTTCCTGTTCCAGAGGTGGGCCCAGTACAGCTTCTTCATGAAGAAGGGATTGAAGAGCCTCCTCAGAGGAAAGCTCTTTTCTCCTCCAAAAACAGAGAAGGAGAGGTTGCTGAATAGAGGAACAAAATATCTCGCGAGGAGGGTCCCCTACTATTTGATGGGTCTCCTCAGGCTTCCCTTCTCAGCTCTTTCCATAGCATTTAAATTGAGGAGAGGCATAAACGAGGAGGATAAAGAGGAGCTCAGTGAGATTTTGAAATCAGCCTTACATATGCAGAATCCTCCTCGAGAGAAGAAGGCTGAATAAATAGTTTTATGAGGAAATGCGTTAAACCTCCTTAGACTAGAAGGAGGAAAAAGAAGACATGGCTTCCGAAAGCTCTTGGAAAGGATTGAGCCTGAGGGGGTTGCTCGTTCTATTTACCGCCTCTAAGCTCGCTCTGCTCCTCATCTCGGTGATGTTCTCGAACTTTTCTATCCAGGAAGCAATGACGATGTGGGATGCTAAGCACTATATAGACATCGCAACCAGAGGATACTCTTCCCCCGACGAATATGCCTTTTCTCCGCTCTTTCCTCTGCTCATAAGGCTCTTCAACCATTTCATAGGCATACCTTGGCTCTCTGCCGCAATAATCTCTAACGCATTCAGCTATTTAGCGATCATCCTCGTTGCCAGACTCTATGGGACTGAAGCTGCCTGTATCCTCGCCTTCTTTCCAACGTTTCTCGCCTACACTCTATTTCCATACAGCGAGGCGCTGAGCTTAACTTTCATAGCACTCTCCCTGCTCTTCTCCCAGAAAGGAAAGAATACTATTACTTCCATGATATCGTTTTCTCTCGCCATCCTCACATCATACTCAACCGCAATCGCTCTCCCCTCATTCCTGCTTCTCAGGAGGAAGAAGCTCATACTCATACCAATAGCAGTAGGTATAGCTATATTCGCATTCTTCTATGTAGAGACGGGAGATCCGCTCTACTATTTCTACGTAGAAGGTAAATATTGGGGAAGCGATATAGCGATGCCCTGGGGTCAGGCTATATGGATACTGCACGGATGGTTTACCTCGCAACCATGGGGCTTGGGCTCCATCAGGCTCCCTCCCGCTTATTGGCTCATCAGGAACATCATCTTTGAAGTCTTCTTCCTGGTCTCCCTCTTCCCCCTCGCAAAGAAGAAGATGAGGATGGAGATGGTCTTTTCCCTCCTGATAATTTTCCAGATCCTCTTCATAACGGGAGTTCCAGCTATATCGATACCTAGGCTCATTATCAGAGCACTGCCCGCTTTCTATGGAGCCTCAGTTCTGCTGAAAAAGCATCTCAGGATATACTGCTTTACTGGCTTCATCACCTCGATCTTCGTAGTCATTGCTCATGTGCTTTCATTCTTCGCGTAATCTCTTCGATCCAAGCCCTTGAGAGCATTCAAGAGCTGTTCTGCCTTCTCCTTTTCCAATGCCTCTCCTCTTATAGCGTCCTCTACCAAGAGCTCTAGATCCCTGAAATCGAGACCTTTTTTCCTCACTATCTCCTCTAGAGTTTTGATTTTTTCTTCGATGGTGCCCTCATCTTTCAGTGCAGCCTCAATTTCAGACCTGAAGGATATCCTCTCCTCGAAGTACTTCTTCAGCTCTCCCCCTGCCAGTTCGAGGGCTCTTATTTGAGGAGTCTTCAAACCCAGATAGAACCTCTGAACCTTTGCCGGTCTCCTAGTTCTACCGAGATAGAAGAGGGGCGAATATCCCTCGAGCTTCCACATTCCATCTCTGAAGTCATCTACAGCATAAGCTGCTACCACTTTCCCAACGAAGAAGTCGTGATCCCCCATCTCAATTACTCTGAATTTTTCTAGTTCAAGGGCTGCAGATGCTTCTCCTATAAGGGGGACACCGAGCTTCTCTCCTCGCACAATGCTGAATCCTGCTTTTTCCAGCTTCCCATGCATAAACCTCTCACTCACGTCCCCCAAGTAAGGCATCTTATCGACATATTTGAAATCTAAGAAGTTGAGTCCAAATGAATTGGATTCTGAAAGTAACCTATAAGTGAATCTTTCGGGAGCCACTGCTACTCCCACGAGGAAGGGGGAGAAGGACAGCTGAGTCCACCACGCCGCAAGCATTCCTCCGACCCGCCCTTCCGCACCTGCTGTAACTACAGTTGGTTTGACGGGATAGAGGAGCCTTTCCACATCTCTGATGTCAACGTTCTTCCAAATCAAGAGAGAACACCCTTTGTTGCTCTAACTGTTCGAATTTATATCCCAGAGTATATACTCCCTTGTGGAAATTCTGGTTCTTCAAGAAGTGGTGGGCCCGGAGGGATTTGAACCCTCGACCACCGGGCTGAGCTACGGGCCCGCGAGAGATTATTTTTGAAAAACTCCTTATATTTGTTTTTCCTACCTACTGAGGATGATTGGAAGCGATGGGGAAGCTAGAAATATTTTGGCAGTGACTCCATCGCGCATATAACTCAAACCTATACTGAACGCAGTTATCTCTACTCCATCATTGAATGCCTTCACCAATAGTTTGCCAAGCTCCCTATCGACTTCCCAAGCTGGCTCAAAGGCTCTAGCCCACTCGAATGGAGCGACGAATATCAGAAAACCTCTGAGACCCTTCCGAACCAAATCGCTCAGGATCGCCAAGTGCCTCTTACCGCGATCGCTGGGAGCATCTGGATAGGAAGCAACTCCTTCTCTATCGATAGCGGCACTCTTGAGCTCGGCTACTCCTTTCCTTCCTTGACATTTGAGCGAATAGTCGAGGATACTGTTTCCCATCCTGAAACCTTTGCCCTCCAAACTGCATTCCCGGAGCTTCGGAAGGACTTTTCTGCTCATCGCCACCTCGAACGATAATTCGTGCAGCCTCGTATCAACCACAATGGGGCCTCTCGCGCTCTTCCCCCAAGAGGCGAGGAGTCTGAAAGATGTTCTCTTCTCTCTTCCCTCGATGCAGAGACCTTTCGCACCAGGAAAAATGAGATCCTGCAGTCTCCCGCTGTTGCTCAGCCAAGCCCTTCCCTTCTTCCCATCAACCTCCACGAGAACGGAAAACCTGCTGTCCCTCTCCAGTATCTTACAATCGAATACCTTTTCAATGTTCAGCAAAGCTTCTTCCCGCAGCCCCCCTCACCGCATCCTTGAGCGCCTTTTCTAACTTGAGCCTGCTCTCCATATCAATGAGGAAGTACTTAGTATCATCTATTAGTCTTCTGGCCACATCTACTTTATGCCTTAAACCTGGAATTAAAGCATCGGGGTAATCGAGGGGAGAGAGGAGAGAGTAGAGCTCTTCCATCTTTCGGAGATGGAGCCAGGCTCTCTCTAATTCCCCTCTCTTGACCTCCTCTAGAGCCACTCTCCTCAGCTCTCCTATGAGATCTGCGAGCCCGAGGACATATGGAACCGGAGATATCCCTAGGTCTTCAGGAGGAGGAACTGCTCCGTCCTTCAGAACTCTGTAGAGAGCTTCGGCTTCGGTATATTCTGCGAGGGCGCTCCAGGAAGGAGGGGAGTTGAGGAGCTCAGGATAATTCTGCAGTGACTTGACCATCTCAGTGGCAGTTTTCCTCATATCTTCTAAGATCCTCTCCGCCT
>POCB01000170.1 GCA_002899805.1 Fervidicoccus sp. | reverse complement strand
CTCACTGGGCTCTGGAAGATTATGTACTTCGTGTTTAGATCCCATATGTATGTGTCTATTGGTTGCAGAGCTCCTGTTGTTGTGTTGAGGAACCACGCCGATACGTTTCCTGAGAGAGTTGTGTTGACTGCGTACCAGTACCCCGCTGTTGCTGATATGGTTGCGATCGCCCATGTGCTCACGTTAAATATTTTCTGTGTGGAGGCTGTGGAGGACTGTGCATGAACCACCTCGACCCCGGGCTCCCAAATGATTAGTGGTGCCAGGTTCAATGCTACTAGGACAAATATTATTGCTCTAAGAATTGTGCTTATTCTCCTCATACCTACCCACATAATTCTTTTTTAGGCAAGATATTTATCTTTCCTAAGCTCTCTTTTTCTCATGGGACAGCTACATGCCTGCGAGTGATTTATTCAGTGGCATAGCACCTATTCTCCCAACCATTATCTCAGTGGTTCTCTTCGCAGTGTTTGGCTTAGCAATATTTCTTGTTATGAGGGTTGTTTTTGCTAGGCGTGGCTCCACAGCTGTGGGAGGCGGTGGCGGTGCCCCAGCAGGTGCCCCAACAATTAATCCGAGAGCTGTTGATGCTGTCGCTCTCCTAATAGATCAGTCTGGGAGACTTAGTGTCCTAAGCTTCCAGAAGCTCAGTGAGAACATATATGTTGCTTTGGGGAACCCTCCTAAGTTCCTTGTCTCCACCGGTGCTGAGCCACTCATGATTCATGGCTCATCGAGGAGGGTTTGTCTACCGTCTAACACACCTATTTACCTAGCTCTCTCCCAGGGATTTATTGTTTACCCAACTGACCCAAGTGTCATGGCTTCAATAGATATTCTCAGGAGAACCGGTGCCATAGATCTAGACAGGAAGGATGTTTCTTCTCTCCTGATCGCCTTGATGAAGCTTGAGGAGGGTAAGAGAGCTGTGTTCAGAGTTGCTCCGCAGATTGAGGTCGGCTTCACTTTCTCGCCTCCTGATGTGCTCACTAGCTTCATAGATGATCTCCTCGGAAAATCATCTAAGACTCTCTCGGCAATATTCGCTAACTTGGCTGAGTGGGACAGGCTCTCCCGCTACCTAGAGAGCTTGTCTAGGTACTACAGAGCAAGGTACTCGTGGCTGATCTACATAATAGCTATAAGCATAATCTTCATGATAATGCTTATACCACTGAAGATGTTCGGTGTAATATGATGCCTCTATGGAGAAGGAGGAGGGAGAAGGCGTCCACGTACCTAGATCTTCTCCTAAACGCTGTCTCTGTGAGCAGGAGACTCGACTTATCCACTGGATGCGTCTATGGAACCGGGGACGGGATCTTCACATCATCGTACTCTCCGCAGAAGGTGCTGTGCTTGAGGGGGGTCTATGACGAGACTATTCTCTCAGTAATATTCTCTCTGCTTAAATGCTCCGAGGTTCACAAAGATGTTTTTATTCTCTTCTCGCTTTTTAGGGATGCGGATCTCTACTCAATGAATAAGACAAAGCTTCTTGAGAGGAGGACTAGGTATGTGTCTGAGGTGGTTAGTGTGTTATCGGCTAAGGTGTATGGTGGCGAGTTCATTGTCTTCGACGGATCTGTGTCGAGCGAGAGATCTGTTCTCTACCGTTGCCCGTCTAGGTGGCTCTTCTACTCAAATGCTGAGGTCGGTGAAAGAGTTAGTGGCGTGCTAATATTCTTCTCAAGGGTATAGGACATGTCTCTTGACCAGAGAATTGTTTTTGGGAGAAGCTATATAGAGACCCTGTTCCTAACCGCAAGATTCGAGGAGATGAGGACCAGAGACATAAGTGTTCTGGTGAACATAGCTAAGAGACTTGAGGAGGAGATATGTGCACTAATATACGCCAACAAGGGTCTCAAGAAGCTCTTTAAAGAAACAGTTACTGAGATACTGAGAGAAACATTCCCTCAGCTACCGATCCCCGAGATAAACTCCTGCAGAATATTCGACACACTCCAGGACTGGATATACAGCCACCTAAACGAGATCCTTGGGCTAAAAACATTCTCTCTAACATCAACAGACACATCAAAGACAGTTAGCGAAATAACACTGTTCATAGTGAGAACAGCACAGCAGGCACTACTATACCAGACGGGGATACTCACGATAAGACCCAGGAGAAGAGCATAGACACACAGCTGTGAA
>POCB01000207.1 GCA_002899805.1 Fervidicoccus sp. | reverse complement strand
CCTTGATGAAGACAAGGACTTGAAGAGGATCATTAAGTTATTTGAGGAGAACAGCGCGATAAAGGGCTCGGTGGGTAATATGTCAATCTATGTTGTTCCTCTTTACTCCTTCTCTCTTAAAAAAGTCTATGTTTTGCTAGCTGGCTTGGTTATTGAGAGAGACTCGTCTGGGTATGTTGTTAAGATAAATTTTTTGGAATATGATAATTATGTTGATGATCGAAAGAAGGCTGAAAAGTTTATCGAGAGCAACTATGGTAGGTTTTTGAAGCTTCTTGAGAGAGCTTTGGCGATTAAGCACCCGAACGCTACTAGGATCGCTGAGTTGTTTGGTTGTTATGTAAGTGATATAATGATTGGTTTTCTCCACGAGATCTATGGAGACGATATCCTGAATGACAACGAAACATTATCCGGTCTCCGCAGTATATGCTATGACGAGACCAGGTTCTTCATCAATGACAAAGTTATTGTTGTCCTGGACATTTCTCTGCAAGTCGTTAGAGATGTTCGGGGCAATAAGGTGTTTGTGTACAGATATGACATAAAAGACTTCCATGAAGTCTCCCCGAAAACAAAGGTCTTCTACGACGCATTGTTCAAGGGGTTCAGGGATCTTCTCAAGCCGGAGGCTGTTGTCGAGGGTGAATTAGGCTATAGATATGCGTTCTCATCCACGGAGGTCGAGGTGGATGGGAAGAAAATATCTCTTATGATGATCGACGAATATAACCCTTATCTCAATGAGTGGCATATCTATGATATATTGGCGATAACATGTGACAATCGGTGCTTAGTATACTCATTTGGGATGGGAGATTACCGAGGTAGTCTATTTCTTGCGGGATATACTGTCCTAGAAAAATTGATGAACTACTTCCTCGGATACATCCTCAGTAGCGGAAAATTCCAGAAAAGAGCCAAGGATGAAGCAATGGGAACGCTCATCAAAAGAAATGAATGGGAGATCCTCCCGGCGTAGAAGATCCCACCAAGAGTTTTCTGTGATCACACGCTTAACCACAAATTTGTGGTGTTGCGGAGCTTTTCACACAGATCCTTGATGGGATCTTCTTAAGTTCTTCTCTTGTTTTTCTGTTTATTTATTTTTCTATGGTTATTTTTGTTGGGGTCGTGTTTGTATTCTGAGGATCTTGATCCTAATGATTTTAGGAGGGTTCTTGAGGAGTATGAGAAGGCTAAGAGGGCGAGGTCTTCTCTTCTCGGTTTCTTTGAGAGGCATAAGACTTTTGAGAGGGTTGTTGATGGCAAGAGGTATCTTGTTGTTTTTCTCAAGGCTAGGGACGTGTATGGTGATCTTGTTGGTGTTTTCTTCGGTGTTCTTGTTCAGAATCTGTGGTTTGGTGATGTGGAGAGATTTGCTGTGGCTGATATCTGGTTTAAGTATGATACTATTCGTTATGATGATCTCTGGCAAGCTACGCTTGTGTATGAGTGGTTTTTTAAGAAGACCGAGGGTGCTGAGGCTTCCTACGACTACTTCATGAGGCTTTTTGCTCGTGTTCTTGAGAGAGGTCTTGTTTCTCTGGCTGATTTCTTGGTTGATGCTTTGAGGAGGGACAGAGAGTTTCTTGGTCTGCTGTACAATGATCTTGGCGATGAGTTTATTGATGAGCTCTCCAGGAACCCGCGTCTCCTATCTGATTTTATGAGGGAGAATTTTGTTGTTGGGGACAGATTTATTCTTGTCAGAGATCCTATTCGGCTCATTGTCAGAGGCGATGGATCAATTCTTTTCTACGACGTCGGCGACACCCCCGAGATTTTCCGTAGCGAGATTACTCCCGAGGAGGAGCCGGAGCTGTTCTCTCTGTTCTCTGCTCTCTTTGATGTGTCTAAGGATCTTTTCTCTAAGAGATCTCCTATTCCAAGAATCTACGGGGGGGATGAGGAGATGTCGCTTTCCTCTGTCAAGACCTATGTCGGTGGTAGAGAGGTTATTTTCTTACTCACTAACTTCTCTGCGGCAGAGATCTTCGCTATAGTGCGTAGCGACGGAAAATACGATCTCTACAGTCTGGTTCGTGACAAGGATACCCTGTGCTCAGGATGCTCTCCCGAGGAGGTTATTGAGAAAATACTTAAAGGTGCGTCAGAAGATGATGAGCTCCTCGAGATACTAACACTGAGACACATAATAATGAGA
>POCB01000011.1 GCA_002899805.1 Fervidicoccus sp. | reverse complement strand
AATAATAAGAATGAACGCTACAAATAGTGCAGAATCTGCCAGATAGAATTGAAAGTTGCTGATATGCCATCTGGCCGTCGCTATTGTTCTCTGGAATCTACTAGATAGAATTGAAAGTTTACTTTAGACAGGTCAGCTTCTGATAATTGTGGTGGTGAATCTGTTAGATAGAATTGAAAGGATCCCGGTTTCTTTGGCCAAAAGGTCGATCCTTGCGGAATCTGTTAGATAGAATTGAAAGTTTGCTTTTTCAATCATAAGATCTATTTCCGCATCTAGAATCTGTTAGATAGAATTGAAAGATTCCTCCCAGAAAAGCTTTTTTAAAAATAATACCTCGAATCTGTTAGATAGAATTGAAAGCTTCATTGCCCGCAAGAATAGCTGAGCTTTTCGATTGGCGAACCTGTTAGATAGAATTGAAAGAAACTTGTTTATGTGATTGAATTGGGTAAGATGGGAATCTGTTAGATAGAATTGAAAGTCATATGATGATATTATTTTTAAGTCAGTAAATGAGAATCTACCAGATAGAATTGAAAGCTGGAGTTTCAGTAACCTTAAAAGTGTATGGCTCACAGAATCTGCTAGATAGAATTGAAAAGCGATTCCGAAAAAGATATATAGTTTATAGCTAAATAGAAGTTTAGGAGAACTGCCTTGAGCGAGAAAAAGTACCATGTAATTGTAACCGTAGGGACAAGCATACTCAGGAACACCTCTTCGGAGGATACGGAAAGAGCCTGCAGCGATCCGAAAAGCCAAAAGTGCCTTGAATTTCTGGTCAAGAAGCTGAATTTTGATCCGAGTAAGGTGAGCGCAGAAGTAAACTCCATGCGAACATATCTGAATGAGAAAGAGCGGAAAATAGCTAGCGTGACTCTTCTGGCGAGCGATACGGATGAGGGGAAAGTGTGCGCGGAGGCCCTCCGAAGCTTCTTCGAAGATCGTGAAATAAAGGCGGAAGTGATGGTCGTAGAAAAGTTAGGTAAAGCCTTCGAAGTGGGTACTTCGAACCTTATGGATGCGATAGCGAAGGCAGTCGCAACTGCAAGAAAGGAGGGGCTCGAAATCATCTTGAACTTGACAGGTGGATATAAGGCCGAATCGGCCATCGCCTACGTTTCAGCGCTCCTCCTCAGCGTGGATAAGGTCTTATACATTCACGAGACCCTGAGGGTCCCAGTGGAATTGCCCGCCCTCCCGTTATCTATAAAGGGAGAAGAGCTCGATAGGCTCAGTAGGCTCACCGAGCTGAACCCTTATTGCAAAGATTGGCTCGAAGCAGGGTTCAACGTCAGAGAGATCGAGGACCTCGTTGACAAAGGTCTTGTGGAGATGGATGGAGGAAAGTGCAAAGTGAGGGATATAGTGAAGGAAATCCTGAAAATATATGAAAGTTAAAAAATGTTAAATTCTTGAAGTTTTTATGTTTTTATAGGGATGAAGCTCACTTCGACTACTCCATATCCTGTCATAGTTTTCGCTCCCAAACCAAGCGGGAACTCACTGAAATTCTTGAGGGCTCCTACGAACTTTGTGAGTGCCTGTTTTTCCTGCTCGTCAAGCTCATCGCATACAGCTGAGAACGCTCTGAATGTAACCCCACTGGGAACGGTCAGGAAGAGAATTGGGTTGGGTTTACTTTCATGTTCGCCAATCTTATAATCAGATTCCCTGTAGTGAGGTGTGATAACATCTGCTTCAAATAACCCATTTTGCGCTTTCACTGGATAAGCATCGAAAATCGAGAGGATCCCCGGATGCTTTCCCTCTTTCCCCTCGCTCTTGCCGAACAGAAGCGAAATATCGTTATTATTGAGGGACAGTTGCATTCTCAGAGCTCCTCGTATCGAAGAAGCGGGAATGAATGGGACATTCATGTAAGGATCGATGGCCAACCCTAAATTGAGGGGCATATATGGGTATTTCATCGAAACTATAAACCTGCTCTTCGTCTCTATCTCGAGCGAATATACTCTTGGACATGCCTCTTTGAGTCCGTTTTCTACTTCTTTTAGGTATTCATTAACAAGATTCAGGTCAGTTTTTTCTCTGCTTTTTAGTTGTTGTATATGCTTGACAATTTTCCCGTAAAATTTGGTTAATTCTACTTCGCCGGATTTTTCGCTCGCAACCTCATAATATTCCAATATGGAGCGAACTATTGAGG